>JASMTI010000266.1:0-5160 GCA_041694375.1 Bacteroidales bacterium
TGAAGAAAGTAATTTTATACACCTTACTGGCCATGGCCATAAGTAATCTGGGCTGCACTTCTAAAAGCAGCAATAATTGTAAAGATGATGTGAAAGATCCAAGGGGAAAGATGCAACCCTGGGAAAAAGGGGCATGGGAAACCGGTAAATATCGCAATGTTTTTCGCGAAGCCGGATACAGCCAGGAAGAAATTGACGCCAAGCTGGCCAAAGCATATTACGATGTTTTTGAAGGCCCTGACAGGGTTTACTTCGAAGTTGGAGATTCAATGGCCTACGTTTCGGATGTAAAAAACAAAGATTGCCGCACCGAGGGTCTTTCTTATGGTTTGATGGTAGCTGTACAGCTTGACAAAAAAGATGTGTTTGACCGCCTTTGGCGTTGGACGCGTACCTACATGCAACACCAAGGTGGCAGCCGCGATGCTTATTTTGCATGGAGCGTTGACCCCGAAACCGGCGAACACTTTTCAGAAGGTTCAGCCTCCGATGGAGAGCTTTACTTTATCACGGCACTCCTCTTTGCATCGAATCGCTGGGGCAACGATACCGGCATTGATTATTATGGCGAAGCACGTAACATTTTAGATGCCATGTGGAGCAAAGATGGCACTGATAATGTGACCAACGTATTCAACACCGAACATAAATTGATCACCTTTGTGCCCGACTCAAACGGCTACAATTGGACAGACCCTTCGTACCACGTACCTGCATTTTTGGAAGTGTGGGCCGAATATGCCAACGATGGGCACGAGAAATTTTACCGCGACTGTGCCGACTCAGCCCGCTCGTTCCTGCACCGCGCAGTACATCCCGAGACCGGTTTAAACCCCGACTACGCACATTTTAACGGTGACCCACTGGTGCGTTGGGGACGTATGGGCGACGCATTCCGTTACGACTCGTGGCGCGTACCCATGAATATTGCCATGGATTACGCTTGGTTTGCCAAAGACAAAGTATGGCAAAAAAATTATGCCAAACGTTTTCAAAACTTTTTGTATTGCGAGGGAATCGACACGTTTGTTGACCAATACAATATTGATGGCAGTACACCCGATTGGATTTTGCCTGCAGGCAAAGACCCTTCGTATGAAGTATTACGACATTCAATTGGTTTGGTTTCAACTTCGGCAGTTGCATCAATTATGGGCACACAGGCAAAAAGCTGGAAATTTGTTGACGAATTGTGGAATGCCAAACTTGAACCATACGAAGATGGATATTTCGATCCCTATTACGATGGATTACTTTATCTTTTCAGCATGATGCACCTGAGTGGAAATTATCAACTGATAACTCCAAAATAGAATGATTAAAGAGAGCCGGATTCACCCCCGGCTTTCTTTTTGCTTTTTTGCTTCACTTTTGCAGTGGTCATAATCAACACCCCAACAACCGAAACAACACCACCTGCCAATTGAACAGGGGCAGGCAACAACCCGAAATACAGCAACGACCCCAACAACACAAATACACCTTTCAACCCCTGAATGACCGACGAACGGGATGCTTCTATGTACTTAAAAGAATAATACACCGACAATATGGCCGTAACCGGCCCCATTACGGCACCAATCAAAATATTTAACAATGCCGATGAAGGTATAAACAAAGCATCGCCCGATGAAAGAAAAAATATAATAGCAAAAAGAAACAGAAAAAATGAACGGTTCAGGTTTACAAGAGCCGGCGACAAGCGGTGAATGGCTTTTTTAGCAATAATAGATGTAAAAGCCGCCAGAAAAGTATTAAGTATAACAATACCTGTACCGGGCACAAAAAAATCACCCAGTGTATTACCTCCTTTATAACCTACGGCAAAAGCACCTATGATGGTTATTACAACACCAACAGATTCCATTCGTGTAAAACGTTCTTTAAGCATAACCACACCCAAAACAACAAGAAACACCACAAACATGTTGCCCATTAAAGAAGTCACGGCCGGGTCGTGTATCATTTTAATTGAAAGGAAAAAAGTAAGTGAAGTTACAATCTCCAGTGCACCTAAAAATATAAACCGCCTTACATCCTGCTTCTCGATTGTTCTTATGAGTTTAAAAGCACCATTGCGCCAGTTAAAAACAAAATTGAAAAACAGCGCCGTAGCAAACCAATACAACCAAAACTGTGGCATTGAAACTTCGTTTAATGCCGCTTTGCTAAAGATATAAACATTAGCAAAAGCAATGGTTGCCAATAACGAAAACCAATATCCCTTGGTACGGTTTGTTATGAGTCTCATTCCTTCACATTTTTATTTTTCCTCAACAAAGTTCTGGTTATAGCCTCATGGTTCATCACCAGCATGGCACCGGCAACAAACACCATCCCCACAATTGCATAAGTATCGGGCGATTCGCCGGGGAGCATAACCCAACTCAAAACAGCACCCAAAACCGGGATGATAAACTTCCACGAATTAAGATACGATATTTTAGCCCCGGGGCGTTTTAACAAGGTAAACCATAAGGCAAATGCTGCTGCCGACAAGAAACTTAACCACCCGAGCGACAGCCAGAATTCAACAGGAAAAACCTGCGTAAGCTGAAACCCCTCAACCGGTATTGAAATCAGGAATAACAAAAAACCACCCATTGCCAATTGAGCCGAGCTTAAAACCAACATAGGTATGGGGCGTTTATTTTTCACAACAATCACATTGGCAACCCCACTAACCAGGTTGTTTACAACAAGCAACAAAACACCTACAATTTCAAGCGCATCACCAATTCCTGTGGTTTGGCGGCCAAGGTTGATAATAACAATACCAACCAGCCCCATTAATATCCCCAATGATGTACGGATGTTCATTTTATCATTATTCATTGCATAATGCGCCACAATGGCTGCAAATAATGGCCCCGAACCAATAACCATTGCACCTACGGCACCCGGTACCATATTTAAACCGGTATAAAACAAGCTGTACATAAAGGTGGTTTGCAACAGCCCAATACCCAGGATATAAGGAAAATGCTCACGCAATGTTTTAAAATACAATTTGTATTTCCTGAAAAATAACATAATAAGCACCCCCGCCAAAAAGAACCGTATGCCGGCAAACTGAAGCGGTGTCATGTATTCAAGCCCGATTTTAACACCGGCAAAGGCCGTCGACCACAAGAAACAAGCAGTAATGGCCATCACCTCGGTACTTTTTATTATTTTTTTTAAATTGCTACTCATGCATAAAATTCATTAATTTGTAATAAAAAATGGAATTTCTAAACGAAATCATACAATCAACCGAAATCAATACCAGTACCACTTTTTTTAGGCTGATATTAAGCTTTGTTGCCGGTACTATCATTGGCATCGAACGTGAAACACACCGCCAGCCTGCAGGTTTACGCACACATATTTTAATTTGCATGGGTTCAACACTCATCATGCTTTTATCAATTTACATTCCACAAACTTACACACAATTCACGACTGCCGATCCCGGCCGAATTGCAGCACAGGTTGTTTCGGGTATTGGTTTTATTGGTGCCGGTGCTATATTGCGCATGGGCATCAATGTACGTGGCCTTACCACAGCTGCATCAATATGGGCCATTGCCGCCATTGGCCTGACCATTGGCGCCGGCATGTTTTTACCGGCAGCACTGGCTGTTGTTTTTATGCTCATTATTTTAATTGTGGTTGAACAACTCGAACGCTTCTTTTTCACACCTGTTAACATCAAATTGCTCACTATTGTTTCATCTTCGTACGAAACAGACAAGACAATAAAAGAAATTCTGCACAAACACCACTCACGTATTCTTGATATTAACCCTACTTTAAAATCAGACAATCAATACGAGTTAACCTATAAAATTACAGCCCCCGACAAGAAACAATGGGTTGAACTATCGCAATACATTATGGAATCAGATAAAAACATTTCACAATCGAAGTTTCACGATCCTGTTACTTAGCCTCACTTTCGATAAATTCGAGCAAGCCTTCGCAGGCATCTTCAAGCAAATCGAGCACCAGCTCAAACCCTTCGTCGCCACCATAATACGGGTCGGGAACCGAGGTATAGGAGTATTTGCGGGAATAATCGGTCATTTTGGATATTTTTTTCACCTCTTCATCAGTCTGGGCCAACATCACTAAATCATCATAGTTACTGTCGTCCATTGCGATGATATAATCAAAATGTTGAAAATCGATTTCAGGCTGCACCTTTCGCGAAATACTGTCGAGTGAATAACCACGGCGCAATGCATGACGCTGCATACGTTGGTCGGCAGGCTCACCGGCATGTGCAGCAATAGTCCCGGCTGAATCAATTTCATATTCTTTTGCCAACCCTGCCCTTTCAACAACATTTTTAAAAACAGCCTCACCACTTGGCGAGCGGCATATGTTGCCCAAACAAACAAATAAAACTTTTTTCTTCATCAGCATTTTTTGATTTTGAAAGCACAAAAGTAAGATTTAAAAACGATTGTAAAACATCAGGCAACACAAGGCATACCGTTCTTAATTTAGATATAACTTGTATTTTATCCCCTTATTTAAAACGATTCGAGCACGCTGACAAAAGTCATTTTTTATATATTTGCCCCTTCAACTTTTGCTCAAAATGTTTTGTGATTTTTATATTTATGTTCAAAAAGTTAGCTCACGAGTAGTTTCACAACATTATTGTTCGTTTTATTATTGAAAGGAATGTGTTTATTTTTGCCTGAAAATGGAATTATTTTAACTATATAAAACTCTAAAAATTATGAACTACTTTTTTCTCATACCTCTCGCATCTGTTCTTGCATTGGTATTTGCCTGGTTTTTCTACAAGTCTATGATGAAAAACTCAGAAGGCAACGACAAGATGAAAGAAATTGCCCAGCACGTTCGTGAAGGGGCGATGGCGTACATTTCGCGCCAGTACAGTGTTGTTGCAATAGTTTTCGCAGTTATTCTTGTAATATTAACCATCCTTGCATACATGGGCGTTCAAAACCCCTTTGTGCCTGTAGCCTTTTTAACAGGTGGTTTCTTTTCGGGATTATGTGGATACCTTGGGATGAAAACGGCCACAAACGCCTCTGCCCGTACGGCACAGGGGGCATCTGAATCGCTAAACAAAGGCCTCAAGATCGCATTCCGCAGTGGAGCTGTAATGGGCTTGGTTGTTGTTGGTTTTGCCTTGCTCGA
>JASMTI010000267.1:0-23145 GCA_041694375.1 Bacteroidales bacterium
AGGCGCAGGGGTGAATTTGAAGATTGACGGAGTCAAACGAAAATCGACGGAGTCAATCGGGAATGCTTAGTCCGGCTTTGCAGGGCGTTTACGTTTAAAGATTTTGAAGTAGCCACAATGCGGCTATGAGATAATAAAAAACTACATAAACCGTTTATAAAGGACAAAACATTGTTCAAAATCTTTCCTACCTGCATAGCCGGACTTGGCATTTTCGGGAGCGGGGGGAAGCTTATTTTTGACTAGTCCGCGATAGCCATCGGGATTTTCCTGTGTTTTTTGTATCATGTTCAGTGAGGCTTATTATTGAAATTCAATAATTTTAGTCGAACTAATCCCGATAGTGAGGTACGAACGTATCGGGGACAAAAAAGACAGTGGGGTTTGGGGCAAAGCCCCAAATTTATTAAATCAAATAATTGTCATAAATTTTAGGGTGTTGCAAAACTGAAAACAGGAGAATATGGCCTGGCTGCTTAAAAAAATACAATAATCAATTTCTATACATTTCAAAGGGGCTTCAAACGGGGTCTCTTTTTTTGTTGCCTTCTTTTTTCCCTTTTTTCGGGCATTTCAGCATTTTTCTTTTTAAATTTAGGCTTATGTAATTTAACAAAGCCTGACTATGAGTAATCTAAGCAAAAAGTTTTACGAAAAAGAACTAAAGCGTTTATATATTGAACTGGTAAAGCTTCAGTCAACCATAAGAAAGAAAGGCCTTAAAGTTGTAGTGTTATTCGAAGGACGTGATGCTGCCGGCAAGGGTGGCACCATCAAGCGTATAGCCGAAGCACTTAACCCCCGTGTGTGCAGGGTGGTAGCATTAGGGGTACCCACCGAGCGTGAAAAAACACAATGGTATTTTCAGCGCTACGTGAAGCATTTACCGGCTGCCGGCGAAATTGTTTTGTTCGACCGGAGTTGGTATAACCGTGCAGGGGTTGAGCGGGTTATGGGCTTTTGCTCCGACGATGAGTACTGGGATTTTCTCCGTTCGTGCCCTAATTTTGAGCGCATGCTCATACGTTCGGGCATCATTCTTATCAAATACTGGTTCTCGGTAAGCGAGGAGGAACAGGAAAAACGCTTTCAGGACCGCATTAATGACCCGACTAAACGCTGGAAGTTCAGTGATATGGATGTTGTGTCGCGCATGAAATGGGTTGAATATTCGAAAGCCAAAGATGAAATGTTTGGCTACACCGACACCAAACAATCGCCCTGGTACGTGGTTGACAGCGACGATAAAAAGAAAGCCCGGCTTAACTGCATCAACCACCTCTTGTCACTTATTCCTTACGACGATTATGTGCCCGAGAAAAAAGTACTTGAACCCCGTCCGCCGGCAACCGGATACGTACGTACCCCAATAGATGAACAAACTTTTATACCTGATTTATATGCTGATGTTGATGGTTCATAATGTGCATTTATTTCTTATCAAAACAAGTTTGACAATATTTTAATTTGTATTATTTTTAGCAGAAAAGAACCGGGAAAGAATGTGGTACGTATTTAACTGGACGGATTTCATGAACAACATAGGTCACTTTTTTAACGTGGCATATGGGTTAACCATTTTAGTGGTGGTTTTACTTGTTGTTTTTGAAAACCGCAGCCCGTTAAAATCAATAAGCTGGATATTAATTATTACACTTATACCCATCGCCGGGGTTGTTTTGTACTTCTTTTTTGGACAGAAATATCAAAAAGAGATTCTCTATAGCCGTAAGGTTGCAAAATATCAACGACGCATAAATGCTATTTCGCGAACTCAATTGAAACAGCTCTCGAGTGTTAATATGATGGAGCTTGGGAATAAAGTGTCGACAAAAAAGGACATAATGACACTTTTGCTCAATAGCGATAAGGCTTTTCTTACGCACAACACCCATGTAAAAATTTTGAATAACGGGAGCGAAACTTTCGCCGATTTAAAACAAGCGCTTCAAAATGCCCGGCATCATATTCATTTAGAATTTTACATTTTGAAATTTGGCGGTATTGGCGATGAGATTTTTGAAATATTGAAAGCTAAAGCGGAACAAGGTGTTGAGGTAAGGGTTATTTACGACAGTGTAGGAAGTTACCACATGCCGCGCAGAAAGAAAAAAGAGTACCACGCTAGTGGTATTGAACTCAAAAGTTTTCAAAAAGTAATCTTCCCGATCCTATCTTCAAAAGTAAATTACCGTAACCACCGAAAAATTGTAGTAATCGACGGGAAAACAGGCTATACCGGTGGGTTAAACATTTCAGACAAATATGTGGAAAACAACCCCACAAATACCTATTGGCGCGATACTTTTGTGCGTATTGAAGGTAATGCTGCCAATGCGTTGCAGGCAATTTTCATGAACGACTGGTACTATGTCACCAAAGAAAGCATCTATAACGATGTTTATTTTCACGAAGAAAAAGAAAGTAAGCAAAACCTGACCCAGATTATTTCGAGTGGCCCCGATTCAGGCTGGCATGCCATTTCGCAATTCTATTTCAGCGCAATTGCTTCAAGTACCGAACATGTGTATATTGCCAGTCCGTATTTTATACCCAACGATGAAATTTCTTTTGCATTAAAGGCAGCAGCTTTGAGGGGGGTTGATGTGAAAATCTTAATACCAAAATATTCCGATACTTTCATCTCACGCTGGAGTACCGAATCGTATTTGACTGAAATGATGAAAGCGGGAGTGAAAATATATCATTATACCAGGGGTTTTTTACACAGTAAAATTCTAATCTCCGATGGTGTTTTGAGCTCTATTGGCTCAGCTAATCTCGATTATAGAAGTTTGGAAACCAACTTCGAGGTTAATGCTGTATTTTATGATGAACAAATAGCTAAAAAGCTGTCTCAGCAATTTTATTATGACTTGAAAGATTCTTATTTGCTAAAACCAAGGCAATGGAAAAAAAGGCCGTTCCATAAAAAAATTGCATCTTCTTTTGCCCGCTTGTTTGCCCCTTTGATGTAAAAAAATCGATGTTTTATCAAGGGTAATAACCCGTTTGTCAGGTTTTTCGGGTTTTTTATCAAAAATACTTATATTTAACATTCAACAATGTTTTAGTCGTTAAATTTGTTGTTTTTAACCTCTTGCAGCTATGGACCGCTTTATTCTTTTCCTGATAATGTTTGCTGTTGTCCTGAATGCAGGGGGCAAAAATCACCCTTTCTATATTGAACGGATTGAAAGCATCCCATCATCTGAAGTGGTAGCCCTTGCACAGTTCTACGATGCAACAGGGGGGAGAAGCTGGAAAAATAACCAGGATTGGTTTAAAACATATACCCCGTCTACCTGGTATGGTGTTAAAATTAGGGATGGACATGTTGTAGGCCTCGAACTTTCATCAAACAACCTGCAAGGAAATATTCCGCACGGCATATATGGTTTAACACATCTTGAAGAACTTTGCCTTTATAACAACAATCTAAGTGGCGCTTTGCCAACCGGTATTTGCCAACTTCGTTTGTTAACCACAATAAACCTGGCCCAAAATAATATTTCAGGTGTAATACCCCAGAATTTTGGGGCACTGATAAATTTGAGGGAGCTTGTAATGAGCGATAATAACATAACTGGCGAGATTCCCAGTTCAATATCTAAACTTAATAAACTGGTTGGGTTCGCTATAATTGATAATAAGCTAACCGGCACATTGCCAGTTGATATTGGAAGTATGGATTCACTTGCATATCTGTGTTTGTCGGGAAACTTACTAACCGGTGCTATTCCGGAAAGTATTGGAAAGTTGACAAACTTAAAAATGTTGACCATTTCTGATAACCAACTGTCAGGTGTGATTCCGGCAACAATGGGGTCTTTGAAAAATCTTGAAAAACTTGATTTGAGCAGAAATCGTTTGGGGGGAAGCATCCCTGAAAGCATGTGTTCACTTCCAAAAGTCACAGTTATTAACCTTTCGGAAAATAACTTAAACGGGATTTTGCCACAATGCTTTCATTCTATCTCAAGCCTTAAAGGGGTATTTATCCATGGGAACAAACTTTCGGTAAAAATTGATTGATTACCGGTCTTCCATGCTCATTTTTCGAGCAATAATGCTAACGTAAAACAATTGAAATGCATGGTATATCATAATGGGAACAAGGAATAAACTGCCCAATGGCGAACTTCCCACCAGAACGGCAGCCATAACCGATCCATGTATCAACGATTTCTTCGACCCGCTAAACAATACCGTTATTTGTTCTTCGCGTGAAAAATTTAGCCGCTTCGAAACCCATTTGGCAATGTTAAATACTGTAAAAAATAGGCTGATCACAACAATAGCCAGCAATAAAAGTGTCCATTTGGGGATAGAGTTAAAAATGCCATTTAAAAATGAACTGCTAAAGCTATTATATACAATCGAAAGGATAACCGTTTTGTCAAATATGCTAAGGTAGCGTTTGTTGCGGATGGCCCAGCTTCCCCAAAAACGGTGTAACAACAAACCGGCTGTTACAGGGATAAAAATCTGAAATAGCAGGTCGGTGAATGTTTGTGCAAAATTGAAATCGCTGTTGGCACTACTCAAAAAAACACTCATCCATAGCGGGGTGATTATAATGCCGATTATACCCGAAATACTGGCATTAAATATAGCCCCGGTGATGTTTCCACGTGCAATTGAAACCATTACAACCGATGATGAAACAGTTGAGGGCAGGGCTGCAAGGAAGAACACTGCAAGCCAAAGTGAATAAAATTCACTGTTTTGGAAAAGCGGGAAAAAAATAAGAACAATAAGTGGGAATACAATAAATGTGAGGGTTTGTATTGTAATATGTAGCTTCCAGTTTTTCAGCCCGCTCACAAGTTCCTCGGGTTTTAACCGTAACCCATAAAAGAAAAATAAGGCCATGATGGCATAATGAATGATGTTTGATAATTCAACATAACTCCCTTCGGCACCAATGCCGGGAATTAAGTATGCCAAAACAATCATACCAACAAGTGCCGAAATAAACCAGTCGGGGAGGTATTGTTTTATCCTATCCCATTTTTTCATTTTACTGCATTTTGAATGCGCAAAGATTGTATATTTTTTCAATATTTTCGAAAGGAAAGAGATTTAACTTGTTTAAGTTAAGGTTTAATGTTGTTACATATTTATTGCATCATTCGGTTTTTCCAGAAAAATAATAGACCTTTGTGTCTTTATTGGAAAAACTGTATTATGACGATAGAAGAAATTCAACAGGAGATTATTAGTGAATTTTCCATTTTCGAAGATTGGATGGACAAATATGCCTATTTAATTGAAATGGGAAATGAGTTGCCATCCATGGATGAGGATAAAAAAACGGACCAGACGATTATTCGTGGTTGCCAGTCGCAGGTATGGATTGATGCCGATTACAGCGATGGGGTGATTAAATTCAGGGGCGATAGCGATGCCCTGATTGTTAAAGGGCTTGTTTCGTTGGTGCTCAGGGTTGTAAACAACCAGCCACCCAAAGCTATTATTGACGCTGATTTTCATTTTATCGATAAAATCGGGCTGAAAGAGCACCTTTCGCCCACGCGCTCAAATGGTTTGGTGGCCATGATTAAACAAATAAAGCTGTATGCTGTTGCATTCAATAAAATTGCCAATAGTTAATTGTAAATAAGGAGAAGTTATGGCAGACGCAAGAATAGATAAGATCAAAGAAGAACTGCACGAAGTGTATGATCCTGAGATACCGGTTAATGTATACGATTTAGGTTTAATCTACAGCATTGATGTAGATGAAAATAACAAGGCAACCATTGTGATGACCCTTACAGCCCCGGGATGCCCCGTAGCCGACATGATTCTTGAGCAAGTTTATGATAAAGCAATGGGCGTAGAAGGTGTGGATGATTGTTTTGTTGAGCTGACCTTTGACCCACCATGGGACAAATCAATGATGAGCGAAGAAGCCAAGTTAGAGCTGGGGTTCTTTTAACAATAACCGGGCTAAGCTTATTTTTTTCTTTTAGGGGATTATTTTTTCATATTGAAACGTGCGAATCCTGCTCGCACTTAATAAAATTGAGCTCTATTGTATTATTTTTTCCATGATAATCCCCCTGACTGACACAAATTCTCAATATTAATCTTTTCTTTTTTCCGCATATCCTACAACCTTATTAATTGGCTCACAGGCATGGTATAGGCCTGGTTTTACGAAACGGCACCAAATGCTACTAAGATGCTGGTCAAATCGTTTTGGGCTTCTGTCTTAATTTTCTCTTTCGAAAGCATCAGAACAAGGATCCATGCATTTCTTTGTCCTTAAACCCCTAATAAGCATAACTTAATCTTTGATTTGCGATTTTTGCTTACTTTTAAGCAAAAAGTATCATCTTTAATTTATACGAAGCGAAAAAATATACATGAAACGAACATGAACATTATTAATCAAAAGTTCTGTATTTATCTTTTCATTTTACTTGTTTCATATTCATGCAATCTAAAGGATAAGGGAACAAAGCAAGAGTTAAAAGTCAACACCTACTTTTCATCCATCAAAAATGATAAAGGGCGCTTAACTGATTTTTTTCTAAAAATGCCCAAAGGGGGCAATATCCATCAACATGCAGTTGGAGCCGTCTATGCCGAGAAAATAATTGAATTTGCACTGGATGACAGCTGCTATATTAATCCAAATGTTTATCAGTTGTATGCCAATCAAGATCAAGCATTAAAGTGGGGGGATCAATTAGCAATCCCTATCAATACTTTGCTAATTGATGAACCCAACAAAAGGGATTCGATTATCAACTACTGGTCGGTACGCAACTATAAAAAGTTCAACCGGGATGGGCGCTCCTGGTTTTTTGATGCGTTCATGAAAATTATACCGGCCTGTATTGGAAATGAAGCAGAGATACTAACTGAACTTTGTAAAAAAGCCAAGGAGGAAAATGTTCAATATATAGAAACAATGATAGGTGTGGCGAATGTTGAAAATAGCTTATCGATGCTGGCATATTCAATGGAACAAAACAACACCTACAATCTATTGGATTCAGGTTTTGAAGGACTTTATGAAAGATATAAATCATATGGCATGGATGAACTGGCAAAAGAGTATGCTGACTCTTTGGATTCTTTCATAAGCCGCTCCGATACCAATGGGGTAACTTTACGTTGTCAGATACAGGGATCGAGATTGAGGGATGACCATGTGCTGACTTTTGGTAAATTGATGTTGGCATTTAAAACTGCTGAATTGACCAATAATCTGGTAGGGGTTAATTTTGCCGGACCCGAAGATTATGAAGTTTCGTTGGAGAATTATTCGTTGCATATGCATATGTTTCAATTTCTACGGGCCAAACATCCCAATGTGGACATTTCATTACATGCCGGCGAGCTGGCTTTAGGAAAAGGGGCAACCAGGGATAAAGATTTAAAATTTCATATATACGAAGCCATTGCAGTTGCCGGGGCATCCCGAATTGGGCATGGGGTTGATCTTTTTCATGAAAGTAAAAAGGATGAAATCATTAAGCTGATGAAGGAAAAAGGTGTTGCAGTTGAAATTAACCTGGAAAGTAATGAAGTTATACTGGAAACAAATCCTCAAACTCATCCTGTAAATTATTATCTTGATAAAAACATCCCCATTTGCCTGTGTACCGATGACGAAGGGATTTTAAGGACAAACCTGACCAATCAATATTTGCTATTGCTCGATTATGTACCCAATATTAGCTATTTAGGTATCAAGCAAATTGTAAAAAATTCAATTCAATATTCATTCTTAGATTCAATTGATAAACAAAGTGTTTTGGATGATCTGGAAGAGAAATTTGATGTATTCGAAAAACATGTCATATCAGGGAAATGACGGTGCTTAACAACGCTGGGAAAGCGTACAGGTGAAATGGGGGCGGGAAGGTAAATAATCTTTTCATTGTTTGCATCTGTCGTTTAAGGCTTGTTTAAATGTGTATTCCAATCGTTGTTCCGATTGAGAAAAGTAAATTGTTCAGGTTTTTGTTACAAATCTATTCGCATGGACCTAATTCCATGAATGTATTTTTTTAAATTATTTTTCAAGAGGTAGAAGATATTTTATATTATTTTAGTTCCCGGATAATCTTTTTTAAGTATTATGGTGCAACTATTCCAATTGTCGTTTAAAGCAGATATATTCTATGCAGCTGTGGTTGCAGGAATGATCGAGAAACTTGCCGTAAAAGAGGGCCTGACAGAAATTGCGTCATCAAGGCTTTCGCTAGGAACAGAAGAGGTCGTAGCCTACCTGTCGAATAAATTTACAGGGAAAAAAATAGATGTTGAAGCTGCAAAAGACGCATTGGGTGTCCAGGTCCGTTTTTCGTTACCTGAGCTGTTCTCAGATCTTCATGTTTTTAACCTTCCCACCAACTATCGTTCGATACTCGATGAAGAAAGCAACTTTAACAGAATGGGCCTCTACCTCGCTGCACGCTTTGCCGATGGGTTTTCCCTTGAGCTGAAGAATCAACGTATTGAAATGACCTTAAAGCAAGGGTATGAATTTGAAACAATTCATAAAATGGAAACAATTCCTCAATATCGGGGGCAGTTTTCAATTGCTGATAGCAATTACGATACGGTTACCGATGCTTGTGCCAGTATTTTGAATCGGTACAAAAGCGATCAATATGCGAGTGTGGTTCATACACCTGAAAAGTTATGGGCATACATGCAAGAGGAAATCTTTCGGGCATGCTCGGTAAAAGATGAGGCCGGTAATGTGACCGGGTTCTTGTATTGGGAGAACCTTTCGAACAAAAGTGCTCATTTTTATGGGCCCTATATATTTGCCGATGATAAAGAAGCCATAGCAAAATTACTGTTCAAACATATGTTTGAGATGATTGCAAAATCATCGTTGTTGGCCGTTTTTAATGGTATTGCAACTTCTTCGGTCCCCGGTAACTTCTTCGAGAAGATTATGATCGGTGAAGAGCGCTTGATGTATTATCGCCAGTTGAATGAAGAAGTTGGGATGGTCGTTCGTACTCCTTCAATTCTTCGTCAATACCTGGAGGTTTTTTACGAAAAATTGTTGCTTATACGTGATGTTGTCGTAGTTGACGGATACAACAAATCAGATAAGCAAGAATGCTCTGTTTTTGGGATTGATTTTGATAAGATAAATAAAGCAGCCACCATTATTCCACTGATCGATGGTAAGGATGCACCGGCAAATATCGAGTCGCATATCAATTATTTGAGAAACGAGAATTATTCAGAAATTTATGCCCGGTTTGATTTGTTTTATGCCTGGCAGGCAATTTTGGCAGCACTATTTTATCAGAACGGATTTCAGCCCTACCTGGTTAAGCCTTATGCCGGACAGTCGGATATTTTAATTATGAAGTTTTATGAGTAATCCTTTCGAGCATCTTATACCCTCATATGTTCAGCAGTTTGAGTCGTATATCCCGAGCAAACCTGATGATGAACTGAAAAGGATATTCGGCATTAACCACCTTTACCGGCTCAATAACAATGAGAATTTTATGGGCCCATCGAAAAAGGTGAAAGAATTTATGCAAAATGTCAATTCAGGGCTCATTCCGGTATATCCCAATGGCGACAGCTTCAATTTAAGGTACACACTTGCCGAAAAATTTGGAAAATCGCCCGAACAATTTCTGGTTGGCAATGGTTCGAACGAGGTAATTACCTGTGTTTTAAAAGCCTTTTGCGAACAAGGCGATAATATTATTACCACCGACCAAACTTATGCTGTTTACGAATGGGTTGCCGAATTTTCGGGCATCGAAGCCCGATTGGTCCCACTTGATGAAAATATGGCTTTCGATCCCCAAAGGATTCTTGATGCTATAGACCAACATACAAAAATCATCTTTATCTGTAACCCCAATAATCCAACCGGTACATACTGGAGCAGGGAGGTCATGGCCAACTTCCTTGAAAAGGTAAACAATCGGTGTATCGTGGTAATCGACGAAGCTTATTTCGAATATGTTGAAGCCAGTAATTATGCCAATGGGATGGAACTTATGGAACAATTTCCTAATTTAGTTGTGTTTCGTACCTTTTCGAAAATGTATGCTTTGGCATCATTACGGATTGGCTACCTTGTTGCATCGATGGATGTCATTAGCCTGATTCGGAAAACCTATGTTGTTTATTCCGTAAATTCGTTGGCTCAAATGACAGCCCGGATAGCCATGTCTGATGATGTAGAACTGATTAGTGACACAAGGCAAATGGTAAAGGATGGAAAAAAAATCTTGTCAGATACCTGTTCACGTTTGAATTTATACCATACCCATGGCGAAGGCAATTTTATGATGATTAAAGTTCCGGTACCCGATACTTTACTTTATAAAAAATTGATCCGCAAAGGATATGTTATTCGTACCATGACGGGATTTCGTTTCCCTGAATGGATCAGGGTGAGCCTCTTGCCTGTTGGGATTATGCATGGATTTTGCGAATCACTCGAAGAAGTATTAAGTTAATAAATTAATCTATAGATATGAAGTCACAGAAATACATCGATTACCTGAGGTCGAATACGCCGGTTATTGAACCCGGCCAGGAAATTTCAATAGTGGGCTTCGATCCCAAATATGCCAAAGGGATTGCCAGTTGCTATTACCTGGTTTATTCCGATACTTTTCCAATGAGCTATGTGTATGAACCCGATGAGATTGTAGAAGCTTTTTCGGGGGGCAAGCAATATTGTTTGTTGGCAGTTACACCAAAAGATGAGGTGGTCGGTATTGGTTCGATGTTTACCTATGCGCCGAACCATCGGATTTGGGAAGCAGGGAGCATTATGCTGATTAATGAATACCGAAAGGATTCGCGGTTGGCTATGTCGCTCGTTTCTGCATTATCTGATTTTGCCGATAAGATGGATTCAGATGCTATTTATGGGCTAACCGTTTGTAACCATAAGTTTACGCAAATTAGTTCTATCCGTAAAAAATATGCCCCAACGGCACTCGAAATTGATTCTTTTACAAACTTTCAGGATAAAAATCCTGTGACGACATCGCTACACTATTTCTTTAAAATTAAAAATAGTGAACCGATGCAAATTTCATTTCCATCGAGGTATATAGAGATTTGCGAAAAAATATACGGCCGGTTAACAGCCAACCGAACAGTTGTACCCTGTATGCCATCAACAGAAAAGCAGGCAAAAGTTACTTCGCATTTAATTTCAACAAGTTTGAAGATACAGGTAGAACAATGTGGCGAAGATTTGATGAATGTTATCGAGGGTTCAATTTCAACATTTCCTGACAGTAAATATTACCATGTTAACATTCCACTTCATCTTGCCGGCATGGATGAAGCCGTTGAGAAACTTCATGCCCGGGGGTATGTTTTTGGGGGCATCCTGCCTCTTTGGAATGGTACCGATTGTTTAATGATGCAAAAATTAAATGCCGTTCCGAATTATGAGAATATTGTTCTGTATGATGCTCTATCTCTTGAAATGCTTGAGTTAATAAAAAGTGAATTGTTATAAGAAAGTGTTTTTGGTTGATGATTGCTGTCTTCTAACTTTGTGTACTTGTCATCTTTTTTTCTTGCATTTAATGTAACTTTGTGGCATTATTCTCTCCATTTTTTATCGGGTGAGATTCATGTTGAATAGTTAAAATATTATTGCCGTGATTAAAAACGATAAATTTGGCTGGCGCCACATTGGGCCACGTGCCCACGAAATTGATGCGATGCTGAAAACCATCGGGGTACAATCGATGGACGAGTTAATTGGCCAAACAGTTCCTGATAATATTCGCTTAAAAGAACCTCTCAAAATGGGGCCAGGCCTTACCGAACGCCAGTATTACCGGCGTATTCACGATTTGGCCCAAATGAATAAGGTGTTCAATACCTACATTGGTATGGGTTACTACGATACCATTACCCCGGCAGTAATATTGCGTAATGTACTCGAAAACCCGGTGTGGTACACTTCATACACTCCTTACCAGGCCGAAATTTCACAGGGAAGGCTCGAAGCATTACTTAACTTTCAAACAGCAGTGTGCGATTTTACCGGCATGCCCCTGGCCAATGCATCGTTGCTCGACGAAGCTACAGCCGCTGCCGAGGCCATGATTATGATGTTTAACACACGCAGCCGCACGCAAAAGAAAAGTGGTGCCAATGTATTGCTCGTTGATGAAAAAATATGGCCACAAACCCTCGATGTGCTTGTAACCCGGGCTGAACCCCTGGGTATTATCCTTGAGGTTGGCAATTACAAGGAATTTGGTTTTAACGAGCAAATTTTCGGGGTCATTGTTCAGTACCCCAATTCCGATGGCAATATTGAAAATTACCGTGCTTTGGTTGAAACTGCCCATAAAAACGAATGTAAAATAACCGTGGCTGCCGATTTGTTGAGCCTGGCACTGCTAACGCCCCCGGGCGAATGGGGCGCCGATATCTGCGTGGGAAACTCGCAACGTTTTGGTGTGCCAATGGGGTACGGTGGTCCACACGCGGCATTTTTTGCCACGCGCGAACAGTTCAAACGTAACATCCCGGGGCGCATCATTGGGGTGACCAAAGATGCGAATGGGAAACGTGCCTTGCGCATGGCGCTGCAAACCCGCGAGCAGCATATTAAACGCGAAAAAGCAACATCGAATATTTGTACGGCACAGGCCCTGCTGGCTACCATGGCCGGCTTTTATGCAGTTTACCACGGTCCGCGTGGCATCTATTCCATTGCAGCCCGCATTCATGCCATTGCGGTTTACCTAAGCAACGAAATCGAAAAGCTGGGCTACAAGCAGGAAAATGAATTCTATTTTGATACCATCCGGTTTAGTTTGCCCCGTCATGTGAAGCGCGAAGATATTGAGTGGCTGTCGCTCGACCTTGAAATGAACTTCCGCTACCTCGAGAACGGCCAGGTGGGGTTGAGTATCGACGAAACCACCAACCTCGACGATATAAACTGGATACTGGAAGTGTTTGCCAAGGCTGCAAACCAAAAACAACCTGTATGCAACGCTTATCCGGGCGAAAAGAAAGTCGATGAAAGGTTCAGGCGTACTTCTGGATATCTTCAACACGATGTGTTCAACCTTTACCGCTCCGAAACCGAAATGGTACGTTACATAAAAAAACTTGAGCACCGCGATATTTCACTTACCCATTCTATGATTTCGCTGGGTTCGTGCACCATGAAGCTGAATGCAGCAACCGAAATGTTGCCCATCAGCTGGATTGAATTTAACGACCTTCATCCCTTCATCCCAAAAAACCAGGCCATGGGCTACCATGTAATGATGGATGAACTGCGAAACGACCTGGCTAAAATAACCGGCCTCGAAGATGTGAGCCTGATGCCCAATTCGGGTGCTGCAGGCGAATACGCCGGGCTGATGGTGATAATGGAATACCATAAAAGCAGGGGCGAGGGGCACCGAAAAGTTTGCCTTATACCCTCGTCTGCACACGGGACCAACCCGGCAAGTGCGGTAATGGCCGGAATGGAAGTAGTAGTTATCCCATGCGACGACCATGGCAACATTGATGTGGAAACCTTGCGCAAAAAAGCCGACGAACATAAAGCCGACCTTGCAGCTTTAATGATTACTTACCCATCAACGCACGGGGTGTTCGAAGCATCGGTGGTAGAGGTTTGCAATATTGTTCATCAGCATGGCGGGCAGGTTTATATGGACGGTGCCAACATGAATGCCCAGGTAGGCATTACCAACCCCGGGATCATCGGTGCCGATGTTTGCCACCTCAACCTGCACAAAACGTTTGCTATTCCGCATGGTGGCGGGGGGCCCGGTGTGGGGCCTATTGCAGTGGCAAAACACCTGGTTGAATTTTTACCATCACATACCGTGATGAACAATGGGCATATTGGATTGCATGCAGTATCGGCTGCACCATGGGGAAGTGCCTCGGTGTTGCCAATTACTTATGGTTATATAAGAATGTTGGGTGGCGACGGGCTGCGTAAAGCTACCGAGGTGGCCATCCTTAATGCCAACTATATTGCCCACCACCTGAAACATAACTACGGTATTTTGTACACCGGTGAGAAAAACCGTGTAGCCCACGAGATGATATTAGAATGCCGCCACCTTAAACAATCAGCGGGCATTAGTGAGACCGACATTGCAAAAAGGTTGATGGATTATGGTTTCCATGCCCCAACACTCTCGTTCCCGGTACACGGAACATTAATGGTTGAACCAACCGAAAGTGAATCGAAGCGCGAACTCGACCGTTTCATCGAAACTATGAATTCGATTTACAATGAAATAAAAGAGGTTGAAAATGGTGTGGCAGACCGAAACGATAATGTATTGAAAAACGCACCACATACGCAGGACATGGCCGTTGCAGATGAATGGGGGCATAACTACCCACGAAGCAAAGCCGCTTTTCCGCTGGGGTGGATACGCGAAAATAAATTTTGGCCACCGGTAACCCGTGTTTACGATGCTTATGGCGACCGCAACTTAATGTGTACATGCCCTAAAGTTGAAGATTATATTGGAGATGGCATATCATAGCGCTCTGTTTTAACGGTTGGTTTCGGAAATAGGGCATTATTTTTATCTTTACACATGGATGGGGAAGATTTTTATTAGAATATTATTTTTTCTTGTTGTAGCTGTACCATTGTTTGCAAATGATGAAGGCATGCAATTCAAGCACCTTGATGTTTCAGATGGTTTATCGAGTAATCAGATTAAAACCATTTACAAGGATAGCAGGGGCTTTGTGTGGATCGGCACCATTAACGGGTTGAACCGGTTTGATGGGTTCTCGGTAAAGGTATTCAGGAACGATAATGAAGACTCAACCTCGTTGGTTGATAATGCTGTGAACTTAATTGGTGAGGATCCTGACGGAAAATTATGGGTGGGTACCGATGGTGGGTTAAACTTCTATGACCCTGTTACCCGCCAGTTTAGTCAGGAACATCAAATATTTCAAAGTAACCATTCACTTCCCACCAGTGGCTATGCCGGTTTTCATACAGATGGGGATAACCGGTTTTGGATGATCCATCAGCAGCAGGGGTTGTTTTGTTATCTGCATGGTAAAGATTCTGTTTTTCAGGTTTCGTTGGGCGCTGGCGTGAAACCGTTTCCTATAAATGATTATTCAATTGGTCCCGACGGTCATATCTGGGTGGTTACAGACAAACCTTTGGTTGTTGAATTTGATCCGTCAACCCAAAAAACCGTAAAAATTTATGATGAACTGAACTTTCCGGTTTCTGATGCAGAATACAAGATCCAGGTTGACAATGACCGGCATTTTTGGATTTATCAGGTTAACAATGGTCAGGGATTGTATTTTTTCGACCCTGTTAGTTCAACACGTATTCATTATTTAAGTGAAAATAAAAAACACAAAATAAGTAACAATAATATTTCGGCTGTGGCTGTTGACCGCTATGGGCAAATTATTGTGGGAACCGATCATGGCGGGCTAAATATTATCAACAAGAAAGAAGGCCTGCAGTCTGTATATAAAAACAGGGTCGGAGAAAAAAACAGCTTGTCACAAAACAGTATTGTCTCTTTGCTATATGATAAGAATAACGTTTTATGGGTTGGGACCTATAAAAAAGGGGTTAATTATTATCACCCCGATTTGTTCAAATTTAAAACCTATGTTCAAAATCCTGCAAAAGAGAACTGGTTAAGTAACGAGGATGTAAATACTTTCGCTGAAGATGAAAATGGTAACCTTTGGCTGGGCACCAACGGGGGTGGGTTAATCTTCTTTAACCGGGATAAAGGGACTTTCAAAACTTTCAGGCATGATCCCGAAAACCCCAACAGCCTCTCAAGTAATGTTATTGTTGATTTGTGTTATGACCACGAAGGCGGATTATGGATCGGCACATTTATGGGCGGACTAAATTATTACAAAGATGGACGGTTCAAACATTTCAACAATATTCCGGGAGATCCCGGGAGCTTGCCCGCAGACAACGTTTGGGCAGTGTACGAAGATTTTGATCACCGCTTGTGGGTAGGGACCCTGAATGGAGGTGTTGCAGAATATAAGCCCCGGAGTGGTAATTTTAAAAGGTATACATCCATCTCTAAAACACTTTCGGTAATGGCTGTTGCCGAAGATAAAAACAATAACCTTTGGTTTGCCACCGTAGGTGGTTTATACATGTTCAACAAGAAAACTGAAACATTTCAATCTTGGTCTGAAGATAAAAATGACGATAACACCATAAGTGCTAATTCTGCCCTCGATGTATATTGCGATCACCGTGGCTGGGTATGGGTTGGTACCCGTGAAGGGTTGAATTTATACCGTCCCGAAAAAAATGCATTCTCCCACATAACTACCGATGAAGGGCTGCCCGATAATACGGTGCTGACCATTCTTGAATCAAACGATGGGAACATTTGGATGGCAACACCACAGGGCTTGTGTAACCTGGTTGTTTCTTTTTCAGGCAACGATGTTCTTTCATTTAAAACTAAAAACTACGATGAAGAAGATGGTTTACATGGGATTGAATTTAACGAGCATGCTGCATTGAAAACCCTGAAAGGCGAATTGATTTTCGGGGGTGCCGACGGTTTTAGTATTTTTAACCCATCGGCCTTGTCAACTTTAATGCTTAGCCCCAAGGTGTTTTTTGAAGAGTTATATGTTGAAAACAAAAAGGTGAAAGTTAACGAAACACTGAACAACCGGGTTATTTTACCAAAATCGTTAAATCATGTTGGGCAGGTTGAACTGAAGCATTTTGAAAAGACAGTTTCTGTAAGTTTTTCAGGCATTAATTTTTTAAATCCCGAGAAAACAATTTTTCATTATAAATTAAAGGGTTTTAATGAAGGCTGGGCTGTAACAAGTGCCGATTATCGCGAAGTAACATACACCAACCTGCATCCCGGGGAATATGTGCTTCAGGTTTATGCTTCTGATTTGGAGAATGCTTTAAAATCGGAAATTACCGAACTTAAAATTGAAATAATGCCACCATTTTGGAAAACAAAATGGGCATATTCAATTTATTTGGTGGTTTTTCTGATATCAATATTTTACATATTACAAACCTTGGTAAAACGCGAACGTAACAAATTGTTGATAAAGCAAGAGCGCATTGATACAGCCCGCCAGCATGAGCTTGACATGATGAAACTTCAGTTTTTTACCAATATTAGCCATGAGTTGCGAACGCCACTAACCTTAGTTCTTTCGCCACTTGAGCGGATTATAAAAAACACAGGGGACCATGCAAACAAGCAACAGTTACGCCTGGTAAAACGCAATGCAAATCGCTTATTAAACCTTGTTAATCAATTGCTCGATTTTAGGAAAATGGAAGTTCAGGGGCTTACACTGGATGTTTCGCGTGGCGAACTGGTTTCGTTTTGTCGCGAAATAACAGAGTCGTTTTCCGATATGTCCGAAACCCGAAATATTAAGCTTCGGTTTTATTCTTCAGCTGAAAAGTTAACGGCTTTTTTCGATTATGATAAAATAGAGAAGATATTGTTCAATTTGTTGTCAAATGCCTTTAAGTTTACCCACGAAAACGGCGAGGTTAGCGTTCGGCTTGAAAATCAGGAGGCAAGAACAGGTGAAAGTTTGGTTATATTAAAAGTTGAAGATAACGGCATTGGCATCCAGGATGATATGAGGGAGCGGATTTTTGAGCGTTTTGTACAGTCGGGAACTTCTGAAAATCTGAATAACGTTGGCAAACAGCGGGGAAGTGGTATTGGTTTATCATTAACCAAGGAGTTTGTTCAAATGCACGATGGCCAAATATCGGTACAAAGCACACCGGGAAAAGGAAGTTGTTTTAAGGTAGTGCTACCACTAAAAGATAAATTTGAGCTGCAAAAATCAGATATAAAAGAAGCTGACGTTTTGCCTGAAACGGCTAAGGTACAACAGGCTTATTCAGGTGCCGTTAATGAAAGGAGAAAAGATCGTGGGTTTAAAATATTACTTGTTGAAGATAACCCGGATATCCGGTTTTATTTAAAAGATAATTTGCAGCACCAATACTCCATCATAGAAGCTTCAAACGGGGAAGAAGCATGGAAAATGGTTCCTGAAACCTTGCCCGACATTGTGGTTAGCGATATAATGATGCCGATAATGGATGGTTTGGAGTTGTGCCGTAATATCAAAACAGACAACCGGACTTCGCATATTCCTGTAATATTATTGACCGCCCGCACCAACGAACAACAAAAATATGAAGGACTTGAAACCGGTGCCGATGATTATATTACTAAACCATTTAATTTTGAATTGTTGGAGCTGCGTATTAAGCTTTTAATTGAACAGCGTGAAAATTTGCGCAAGCAGTTTCAACAAAACTTCGACATTCAACCATCTGAAATTGCAATCACATCATTAGATGAACAGTTTCTTTCAAAAGTAAAATCCATTACCGAAGATAATATGGGTGAGCCGGGGTTTTCTGTTGAAAAACTGAGTACTGAGGTTGGGATCAGCCGTGCCCATTTGTACAATAAGTTATTAGCCCTTACCGGAAAAACTCCGGTAGAGTACATACGGATTATGCGGTTGCGGCGGGCAGCACAATTGCTGGGTAAAAGCCAGCTTACTGTAATGGAGGTTGCCTATAAAGTTGGTTTCAACGACCCACGTTACTTTACCAAGCATTTTAAAAATGAATATAAAATGACACCTACTCAGTATATAAAGAAGATGGGGGAAAGCTAGTGTAGCTATTGGCCAAAAAACTTACTAAGAAAACCATTGCGATATTTCAACCGATAATCTTGCTTGTCTGTTTTCAGCTTGCATGTTTTATTTTTGCGGTTTATCTCCCTCAGGTAATCAGGGTTAATAATTGTTGAGCGGCTTATGCGGGTGAAATGTGGCCCTAATATCTCTTCATGTACCTTGCCCAGGTTTTGTGACATCACTTTTTCCTCGTCCGAGGTTGTAAATAGCGAAGTGTAATTACCATTGGCTTTGGCATATAATATTTCCTCGGGTTTCATGAAATAGCAGCCCTCGTTTGTGTTAATTTTAATTTTTTCAAAATGTGAAATCAATTGGTTTATCGCCTGCGACCGATGGCTGCTAAATGTTGAAATGAATTTGTGAAATACCCTCACCAGCTCTTCACTGTCAACAGGTTTTAATAAATAGTCAAGGGCATTTGCTTTAAAAGCATCAATGGCAAACTGCCGGTAAGCCGTTACAAAAATGATGTAAGGCATCGACCTACAGTTTGAAATTTCCTTAATAATATCGAAGCCGTTACGTTCGTCAATTTCAATGTCAAGAAAAATTAAATCGGGTTTGAGGGTGAGGATGTTGCTTATGGCTGCTCTCGAATTTGTGCTTGTTGCAATAATGTCAATTTCGGGAAGGTTGTCGTTTATCAACCAACTCATGTAGTTAATGGATTCTTGCTCATCATCTACGAGTATTGCCTTATATTTTTCCATTATTACCAATTATGAGTTTTATTCAAAGTTAAAAGCTTGTTGTTACAAAACAAATATTTTGAGTGAACAGCCCGTTTTTTTGAGTGAACAGCCCTAAAAAGTGAGCAAAAAAAAGTCCGGAAATTTGCATCGTGCAAAATTTCCGGACCGTTGTGTTTTTATGTATGCCCTTTTATTTTCCGGGTTTAAGTAATGCTTCGTACTCGCTGGGTGTTGATAAAACTTCGAGTGCACGGTTAATGGTTTTATCTTCGCCAATATTTGCCCTGGCTGTTCCTTCCTGGTAATAATATCTTGAAACAATCTCGCTTTTCAGTATTTTGGAAATTTCATCCCTGAACTTTTTAAGGTCGCGGTTAAGGTCAAGTTTTAATTGTTCTTCAAGTGAAGAGAATTCATCCTCGGCTAGTTCAAAATATTTTTCTTCTTGTGCGAGTTCTTTCAGGTCATTTAGTTTTTGTTGTGTTTTCGAAGTATATTTAAACTCGCCGCTTTCAACAAATTGAATAAAATTATTGTATATATCATCTTTGATTTCAAAAATTTCAGGTTGTGGTATCGATTCATTCTCAGCCGCAAAACGGGTTGAGAAATCGAAAATCTTAAATTGTTGTATGAGCTTAATGGCAAGGTTGCTCATATTTTCATTTTCCACATTAATATCGGGGCGTATTCCACCTCCGTCTTTAACAATACGTCCATTTTTTGTTTGGAATTCACTGATAAGTGAATCGGGCACATGCCCAACGCTGCCATCTTCGTTACGGTGCGAATAATCGAGTGCCTGGATGCACCTACCGCTTGGTATGTAATATTTGGCCGTTGTTACTTTAAGCTTTGCATTATAACTCAGGTCACGGGTAGTTTGTACCAAACCTTTGCCAAAAGTACGTGCCCCCAATATTACGCCCCGGTCGAGGTCTTGTATTGTTCCCGAAACAATTTCAGAGGCCGAGGCAGAACCGCGGTTTACCAATACGGCCAATGGCATTAAAGTGTCGACCGGTGTGCCAGTGGTTTTGTACGTTTTGTCCCACTGCGATACCTTGCCTTTCGTGCTGACTACTTCCTGGTTTTGTGGGATAAAAAGGTTGGCAATGTTCACCGATTCCATGAGCAGCCCACCAGGGTTTCCGCGTAAATCAAGTACCAGATTTTTTGCTCCATCGACTTCTTTGAGTTCTAATAATGCTTTTTTTACTTTTTCACCGCAGTCTTTTGTGAAATTAGTGAGCCTGATGTATCCTGTTTCATCATTAAGCATTCCGTAATAGCTTACCGGGTCGATTGATATTTTTTCGCGTACGATATCAAATGTAAGGGGCTTTTTGTGCCCGTAACGGTTGACCACAACTTCAACGGTTTGTCCGGCAGCACCTTTAAGGAGGTTGCTAACATCTTCGGTGCCCAGGTTTTCAATACTTTTACCGGCCACTTCAACAAAAACATCGCCGGCCTTAAGCCCTGCTTTTTGTGCAGGAAACCCCTCATATGGCTCTGAAACTAAAATATCATCGCCATGTTTTGAAATCAAAGCACCTATGCCCCCATATTCACCGGTGGTCATAAACCTAAAATCTTCAATTTCACTTTCTGGAATATAAGTGGTGTAGGGGTCGAGTGATTTCAACATTTCATCGATGCTGGTTTTTACAAGCTCTCCGGGTTCAACTTCGTCAACATAAAAAGTGTTGAGTTCGCGGAACAAAGTGTAGTATATGTCAAGGTTTTTTGCAATTTCAAAATTTTTGTTGTCGGTATTGTTCAAACCCATGAACGCGAACCCCGAAATAAGCAGGATTAAAATAATGGCTATGCCTCTTCTTTTTATCTTCATTCGTTTATATTTTAACATTTTACGTGCAAATGGCTTTTGCATTTATATGGTCAGCAAAAATAACAAATCAGGTGGTGCTGCCCTTCAAAAAAGTCTTAAAGTTTGCAAAAACAAAAAGATAACCTTTTTTATTCTGAAAATAATTCACGGGCTTTAGCAATTTGCTCATTGGTGCCAAGCACATAAACAACATCGCCGCTGCACAAAACAGTTTCTGCATCGGGGTGCTCAATGAGTGTGCTTTCGCGTTTAATTGAAAGGATGGTAATGCCGGTGCGGTTACGGAGCCTTGAATCGTTAAGGGCCATTTTGGCTACCTCTGAATTTTCATCAACGGTAATGACGGCTACTTCGAGGTGCTCTAGCTCATCGAACAATGACGGTTTGTTCCTTACATCTTTTTCCCTGAAAATACCATAGTAGTTTTCACGGATATCGTTGGTGATTTTGCGTATTTGGCTTTGCGTAAAAAGCCGGTGTGTAAGGATACGGGTAAACAGGTCGATGGCTATTTCAAGCTTTTCGGGCATCACCTGGTCGGCACCCAGTTCATATAGTTTCTCAATATCTTCTGTTTGTTTGGCCCGAACAACAATGTAAGCATTTGAGCTAAGTTGTCTTACTTTTTCCAGAATGGCCATTGCCGGTATAATATCGCCAACCGAAATAACAACCACATCGGCTGTGTCAACATGTGCTTTTTCGAGGATGGGCAGGTTTACGGCATCACCATAAATTACAATTTCGCCGTTTTTCTGTCGTTCGCGCACCAACGATGGGTCAAATACAATGGCTGCATATGGGAGCCTCACGTGTTTGGCCATAACCGAAAGTTTTAGCGCTGAAGTATCTTTCCCAATAATAACCAGGTGGTTGTTTAAATCAGGAACTTCGATTTCGGGCAATGGAAACAGGCCTTTACGCAATTTTTCGGGTAGCGGGAGTTTTAACAGCAAGTCGGCAAAACGGGGTGCCCCCTGTATCATGAATGGCGACAGGGCCATGGTTGTTACCGATACAGCCAGAAATAATTGGTAGTAAAACTCAGGTATGACGCCATTTTGCAACCCCAGTTTGGCAAGTATAAACGAGAATTCACCTACCTGGCTCAAGGCCAGCCCAACCATTACCGTGCCCTTAAAAGTGTGCCCGAGGGCAAAGCCTGTGGCACCCGCAATCAGGGTTTTAATTCCTATGATTAGCAGCACACTTACAATTACCAGTATGTAGTTGTCAATAACAAAATACACATTCAGCATCATACCTACCGACACAAAAAAGAAGCTGGTAAAGGTATCTTTAAAAGTAACCAGGTTACCAAAGGCATTATGGCTGTATTCCGAATCGGAAATCATCAGCCCGGCAAGGAAGGCCCCAAATGCCAGCGACAAGCCCATTTCTGAAGTGACCCAGGCTACGCCAAGGCATATCAGGAAAATGCTCATCATAAACAGTTCTTGGTTGCGGGTCATGGCGATAATGTGCAGTAATTTTGGAAAAAGCCATTTATTGCCAACATAAACAAATGAAACAATAATGATGGCCTTTAGCAAAAGCGATAGTATTTCGCGTTGGATATCAAGTGAGTCGCCACCAATGAGGTTGGTGAACAACAAAAGTGGCACCAGCATCAAATCCTGAAAAATAAGGATGCCAACTACCGTGCGCCCATAGTTTGAAGTAATTTCAGAACGTTCCTGTAAAATTTTTAATACTAAGGCAGAACTACCTCAAATCCGCAGTTGTTAATGTTAAAAAATCGGGAAGCCCAGTAAAAATAGTACCTACAAGGCTTGCCCGATTAAATATTTTTCACTTATTTAGGTGAAAAACATCGTCGCGGATGAAAATTACATATTCTACTTCGAAAAT
>JASMTI010000268.1:0-2546 GCA_041694375.1 Bacteroidales bacterium
CATAACCGCACAACATTTGTGGGGTGCGATAACCAGGAACATGAAGATTATACCAATGTGCAGGAAGACGAATTGGTTGATTTGATGGCGAAAAAAAATATTAACCTTTTTGCTTTTCAAATGCACCATCATGTTGCAGCAGATAAAAAACCTGCTTATGATGCATTTCGTTCGCAAATTGAAAGTCTTATGACACAAATTGCAATTAAACGAAACCCTTCAAATGGACTTGATAAATCTAATATACTGAATCAAAACGGGCGCGAAGTATCAATATCTTCCGCTGTGGGCATTCCGGGGTATTTCAAAAAAGCACCTGACGGGGGAAGTGTTCATCCATCGGTTTTCATGAATGAGTTGGGCGAAGGGATAGCTGCAATCGACCAAAAAGTTAATTATAAACTTGAAGGTATCTCTGAATACTTGAACGGGAAAATTGAAGGAGACCATGCCCGTGAATTAAACTCTTTTATTGCCAGTTTGAATGAAGAAGGTATTTCAAATGATCAACTTGATATTGTTTTCCAGAAAAATGGGCAGGTATATAACACGGGTTACACCAGCCGTTTTAGTGATCAATTAAAAAATCCGCTTTATCAGGATGTTCTTTTAATGTCGCGTCAGGATATGTTCTATATTAAGAGGTCTCTTGAGCGTTTAATCCCAACCGATGAAATGTCTCTACCCCCTAACGAATCACGTTCATTCATTCTTTATGGCTGGACAGAAATACTTGTTGATATTTTGGGTTATTTTCCCGAAGGCAATAATGAAGCTCTTGATACATTGAGCCTTTATACGTTGTCTTCAATATTAACAGGTTGGGGGGGGAAAGAAAAATATAAAGACATAAAACTGAAAGATGTTACTTCACCGCAGCGTTTCCCCGATGTAATGCTATATGAATATTTAATTGACTGGTGTGTGACAAAAGGGCATATACAATGTATTTATGACGGTCAAAACCTGTTAACCGAAGATTTCTTTGAAGACCACATGTGGACTATTTTTTACGAATATCTTTATCATTTGACCAATGGTGAGGTTGATAGTGACCCCGATATGAAAGAAAAATTCAGGCAGTATTTTGAAAAATATAATGAAGAATACAATAACTTTAAGGCAACATTTAGTATCCCGATGGGTACTGGTTCAGGCTTGAAACATTACTGGATTGATTCAAGGATCTTTCCTCATCAAACCGAATCGTTCGGGCAAAAAAGTATTTTTGAAACGCTTTATGGCGATTACACCAAATAAATTTTAAATGTCAAAT
The DNA here is from genome assembly GCA_041694375.1 of Bacteroidales bacterium. Taxonomy (GTDB): domain Bacteria; phylum Bacteroidota; class Bacteroidia; order Bacteroidales; family Prolixibacteraceae; genus Roseimarinus. The sequence continues at coordinate 1,277 of JASMTI010000268.1, forward strand.
CAGTCAACGATTGATCGTATCGATAAAAAAGATGTACTTTTTTACATTGAAAAGCTTTCGTGTTCATACGTAAGCGACCAACCGGTGCTTGAAGCTAAAGATTTATACATCCCAAAGCGCAAAATTACTGTGTTGCTGGGACCTTCCGGTGCCGGTAAAAGTACACTTCTTGAAACACTTGGGTTGATGACACAAACGGTGAACGGTGAGTCATCATCTATTATGTTTTATCCTACCGATACCGATGAATATAACCTGGCTGAAATGTGGGATGACACCCAGGAAGAGGAACGATACAAGGTGAGGATGCTCTATTACAGTTTTATTTTCCAGAGCACCAACCTGATGCCTAATTTTACGGCACTCGAAAATGTGGGCCTTACCGAACTTATTCAGAACAAACCCGAATCGGAAGCTTATTTTAATGCCATTGAAAGTTTGGTGAAAAACCTGAGTGTAACCAGCCTCTCATACGAAAAGAAACCTTTTGAATTCTCAGGTGGTGAGCGTCAGAGATTGGCATTTGCCAGGGCCATCAATCCTGACTTTACCGTTCTGTTTGGTGATGAGCCTACCGGTAACCTCGATCATTTTAACTCGGTAAAACTTATGCACTTTATTCGCGATTTTATTACCAAACAACGCGATAATGTTAGTGCAATTATTGTTTCTCATAATATACCGTTAACCCTCGATTTTGCCGACCGAATCATTGTTTTATCAAAGCGTGAAAACAATGTTGCTACAATCGACCCCCATTTTATTTACGATCGTGATAAACTGAAGTGGGATGAATCGCGTGAACTTGAAAAAAGCATCCAGGAAGAAATTGAACTCTTGTTGAATTCAGACACTGAAAGTTTTGTGCGAATACTTATGCATCTTTCAGATAATGAAGTTGAAGAAGGTTTTTTCATGGAAATAAAGCAGGCAATGGTGCGCCATAAACATGAAATGGATGCCGAAGCTGATTTTCCGGATGAAATGAAAAAAAGTTTCAGAGAATGGCTGACTTCAAAACTGTCTGAAAAAGAACTTCTGAATACCGAAATAAAAGAAAACATAAGTCAGTTTGCTAATGGCGAAATTAAAAAGGCCGATATCAGGATAAATGATGTTATACGTACCATCCAGGACCTGAAATTTAAAACAGCTGTTGAGGGGCAACGGGACGACAGGCGCCCGGGGAGTATAAATGATTTAGAACAACAAGAATTGGGACGGAGCAGCTCGCCGTTTGCTTCTATTATTGGTTTTATCCCATGGCTGA
>JASMTI010000269.1:0-25124 GCA_041694375.1 Bacteroidales bacterium
TAACATTTGCAGGCAACCCGGTAACACTTACCGGAAACCCCATAAAAGTTGGTGACAAAGCACCTGATTTTACAGGTATAAACCAAAGTTTGGAACCGGTAAAATTATCATCGTTTGCCGGAAAAACAGTAGTAATTGCTGTATACCCGTCAATCGACACAGGTGTATGTCAAAAACAAAACCACCAGTTTAATAAAATTGCATCCGAAATGGATGATGTAGTTGTACTTAGTGTATCTCTTGACCTTCCGTTTGCCCAAAAACGTTATTGCGCAGCCGAAGGCCTCGACAGCATTGTAACCTTATCGGATCACCGGGAACGTGAGTTTGGTGAAAAGTATGGTTACCTTATGAAAGAACTGGCACTGCTTGCCCGCGGAACGGTTGTAATTGATAAAGAAGGCACTGTTCAGCTTGTTGAAATTGTTCCCGAGGTAACTGAAGAACCTGACTATGATGCAGCTCTTGAAGTAATAAAAAAAGTAAAATAAACATATTTCAAGTTCATACATAATTCTAAACACAATCCCTGCACCGTTTAGTGCGGGGATTTTTTTATATTGCTACTTCCCCTTCAATTTCTAAAAGCAAGTTATCGCGACATACATCGGCTAAAACAAAAGCCATAGGGACCGATTCATCAAAAAATGCCTTGCAAAGCTTTTTAACCTTGGTCATATCATCAATATTTTTCACGTAAACCCTTAGATATACATATTCTTTATTTGACAACTCAACAGATCGAAAATATTCTTTCAGGTTACGGTCCCGCTGCAAAGCATTAAGATGCTGTATCGTTATTTCGGTTTGTTTCTCATGGTCGCCAATGCCAATAGTTTCTTCTCCGATTATCGATGCAGTACCCGATATAAATAAAGCATTAGCCTGGGGGGTTACAACAAGTTTAGCACGCTCAAACTGCGGGGCTTGTTTTACTTTTGTGCCATTAGAAGATTCACCAACCAAAATGTTTTGAGCATATGCATAGGGTGTTATTTGTTTATCATTATTAATTGAATAAGCTCTTACATGCTGGTTTTCAACAACTGCACAAAAATCAATTGACACACCACGATATGCTTTACCAATCCCCGTTGCTGCCGGGTATTCCTTTTTTGTCCGATACCGTTGATAATATTGGTTGCGAACTTCGTTGAAAAGTTGATAATTCTGATAGATGCATCCATTTAGCTTTTCAATTTTCAATATCTGTCCAACATAATTCCATTGACGAACAACATTATCAAGGTTCATGCCCTCCTGTTCAAGCACAGCCACCACCCCATTAAAAGCACGTTCAGCATCTTCCTTTACGCCCCCGGTAGTTAATTGGTCACCATTACCGCACGACCACAATTCTTTTGCAAACTTATTCTGGATTACAGTATAAAAGTTACCGGCAATTTCTTTGTAACTTATTTCCACATCGCTGTATTCAACATATCCGGCTTCAATTACAATACGAAAAGGCGGTTGGGGTTTTTGTGACAATATAGAGAAAGCAGGTATTTTATCATCGAAAAAACCAACAACCAGTTTCCGCACCAATGCCCTTTTTTGAAAAAAATCATCTTCGCTTTCTGAATCAAGAAACACCACAAATTTAAATAATTTCAACCCTTCTCCTGCTTCCTGTAATTGTTTCAGGCAATCGTACGCTTCCGTTTTGAATGAAATAGTATTGCCGGGAAACACAACATTGTATCTTTTTCTCATCGTAAAATAGTATCAAATAACACCTATGCTAAGCAATATCGGGAATAGTAATATCATCAATAATCACTCCTTCAATTTAAAAGAAACTTGTTTGTTATCATTTTTAACTTTATACTCCAATATCCGATTGTCAACATCTATAGCCTTATTTATAAACTCAGGTATATTAAATGAAAAGAATGACGCTGAATAATAATCAGGATCGGATTGCGGCAACAAAAATGGTTTTGCGCCCATACCTTTTTCATCGATATGGGCGATATATGGCATGGTGTACAAGCCGTTTACCCTGCGACTGGAAAATACTACCCATCGTGAATCAGACGACCATGAATGATAACTTTCGGTATTTTCACTATTCAGCTTTGATAGTGGCCATGTAGTTCTTTCATCAAGGTTTAACATCCACAAGTCAGCTTCTTTGTGCCATATCGAAAAATTGCCATAATCTGATAAAGTGTACATTATAAAACGGCCATTATATGAAGGCCTGGGAAACGAAATGCTTTTACCGATTGCTGAAGCATTTACAAGCGTATCTACCTTAACTCCAAATCCCCCTGCATCTGGATCAAAAGGGATACTAAGCAAATTATATTTTATATCCATGAATTCCCCCGGCATTTTTCCGGCTTCTGACGAACAAAAATAGAGCATATTCCCATCGGGTGAAAAAGCCGGGAATGTTTCAAAATTTTCATCAGAATTTAATGGTTCACAGGTAATAAGTTCATTGTTTTCAATATCGTATACTACAATGTCCGAAGCATGGTCAAAAACCTCAACTTTTTTATCAGATGAAGCATGAAAAGTTTGTTGTGTTTTATTCAATGAATAAGCAATGTATTTTCCTGAAGGGTGCCAATATGGATAAACACACTTCGACAATGTTTCTTTGGTTTTCGTATCCAACATTTCAAATTGCTGTTTGGTTTTTAATACCGTTCCACCTTGCGCGCCCCTGATATGAAATGTCATATCTTCGGCATTGGTCTCCCTAAAAGAATGACAATTCATGCAACTTCCTGTGAACAAGGTATTCTCAACAATGGTTTGCTGACGATATGTAGAAAGCTCCCGCTGGTAAATGCCCATTTTACTATATACTTCGTACCCCGGGGCTATAAGTCGGTATGCCAATCCGTAATCAATAGAATCATCTTTTACAAAAACCTTAAATTTCTGATACTGGTACCATTCACCTTCATTTTTAACAGAAACAAGTACTTCAAAACACTCCCCGGCCGACTGTCTTAGTAATTTATGCCACTTCTTTTTGGGAATAATAATCTTTTTATCCGCCTGTACATTAAACCGATATCCGTTTGAACCAACAAAAGCTGCATCAACAAGAGAAACATTTTTAACCAAAACATTAAAATTCAGCGGGGCTATATTTGAGGGGATTGTCACCCCGATATAATCAGGAAAAATTACCGGATTTTCATTTATCGGCTCCGGGTTCACCACTTTGTCATTGCATGAACATACAACAACAAATATTAACAAGTATAGTATTACTTTATGCATGGCAGCTATTAATTTTTAAAATGAACATAATACCAGAACGTATCAGAATAATTACGGCTTAATTCATCGATATTCTTCACAGGTGAACGATATAACTCTTTATAGTTTTTCAATTGTATTGAAATGTCTTTGTCAACACGGTAAGGTATGGTTTCAATTTCTTTGCTTTTCGATACATCCCAGGCATAAACCAAAGCTTCCTGAAAATGGGTTGGTATCCTGTTTTTGTAGAAATGTTCTCCCATAGGAAAATACCGGACAAAATGCTGAACATCTTTTTTTAACAAGTTATAAGCCAGCAAATATTGAAATGCCAAATGATTGGATTGATTTTGAGAAAATAAAATCCCCAGCATCATATCTTTCTCGCCCTCACTAAAAAAGAAATCTTCTTTATTTTTGAATTGCCTTAATTTCAACCATTCTCTGTTGTTCATTATCAATGTTTCATCCTGTAGTGCATTTTCTACCCTTTCGGCCCATTCACTGTAATAGATTGTTTTTTTTAGATATTTTAAATATTTATGCGCCAAAGCATAATTGCCATTAACCAGGTTTGTTTCAACCAGCCGTTTAATGACCCGAACACTTTTCTGATAATCGGGCAAGGCTTCCATTGCTTCAAAAGCATATCGTTGTGCAGTGTTAATAAACCCAAGATGATAATATACCTCACCGGAAATTAAAGGTATTGTAAAGTCCTTTTGGAAATTTGGGATTAAGCCACTTACCCCATTTTGGTTATAATGGAACATTTTTTCGCCCAGTTGATTTTTTTGGGCCAGTGCAAGGTTCAAACATGTTACAGATAGCGGATTTTCTGGATTTTTCGCATCTGCTTTTGCAATAATGTTGTCCCATTTTCGCATCCTCGTATAAAAATCGTATTCCATGACCTCCTCTTTTCCCATGTCAACCTGAGAAAAAAGATATAGGCACCCTGCAAAAATGATAATAAGGTATTGAGTTAACACCATATATCTCCCTAGTCTTTGTACCCCAACCTTAAACCGCTGTAAAACAAAAGGCAGCAATATAATTAATAATACAATGATCACTATTTCGTATGGTAAATTAACCGGGTACCGATAATAATTTACGCCTACAAATGCCCGTTCGAGAGAATACTGTAAAAAAAGATTTTTTGTCAGGAAGAGTGTTAATAAAACAAGTGCCAATCCCGTGGCCATCAGTTCAATCCCCTTATAATTTCTCTTTTTTATTATGATTTCATACAATGAAACGTATGCAATCATTAACAATGATATCCCACCTGACACATAAAACAATAAAGGAACAACAAGAAGGACATAAATCCATTGTAAAGCACTTGATCTTAACAGGATGTAAATATAGCAGGCCAGCAATGTAACCGTCAAAGCAATGAGCCCACCTATCATGAAATTCTCATCACATAATAAACCAAAATAAAACAATGAAGGTAGAAATGAGACCGGGTAAAATTTTTTTGAAACATCAGCATGTTTCATCAACAACCAAGACAGATGTTGAAAAACAACAAGAAATAAAGCCAGCAAAAATGCACCAAAAGTGGCATAAAAATTAAATTGTGTGACAAAAGAACCTAGATAATCACTGACTCCTCCCGGTTTAAAAAGGTGTTGCGAAAAATAATTTGAGGTAAAAAGAAAAATTTGATACTGCTCTGTATAATGAAGGTGAAATGGGTAAAAAATGGAAAAAAACAACATAACAGCAACTCCGTAAACTACTGTTGGCCAACTTATTTTTTTTATTGTAAACATAACCCCAAAGTTAAAAAAGGACGGACAAAATTGTCCGTCCTCTCTTTTCATTTATTCAATATAAATTATTCAGTTACAGCTTCGAATTTATACAGCCAGGTTTGGCCAGTTCCGTCGCTATCACCTCCAAGAATTAAAGTATTCTCGGTAACACTAACAATCGATAATTCGGTAAATGGTGCATTACCATCATTTACATCAACGCCATAAAGAATGGTAATTCCGTCCAGCTTTAAAACGCCAATTGAGTAACCTGCAACTGAAGCACCCAGATCAATGGACAAAGAACCAGAATGCGTACCTACCGGCTCTATACTGGTATCACTACCTTCATAAACCTCCTTAGTCAGGGTCATATCGCCATATTTGAAAGTCATGGTACCATCCTGGCGGTTAACCATGTCGGCATAAGCATTTTGCCACCAACCTGCGCCCGGGTCGGTAAACCCACGGAGTGGCCCATTAGCCCAAACCTTGCCGCTACGTGACCATTGCCACGTTTTAGTAACATCTGGGTTGCTCAGGAAATCACCAAATAAATTAATGTAAGTATCGGGTACTGTTGTAAGCTCCTCAACATCAATTTCTTCAGTGTATGCATCCTCAATTACAGTCCCATCGGCCTTTGTAAAGTCTAATGAAAGCGTAAATGTTCCACGATCGGTAATAAAAAGCTCTGCTGAGTTTTTATTTGCCTCAGCCCCACCAAAATTCCAATTACATAGATAAGGGGCGTCACAAAACAATGTTAGCTTATTACCACCTTTGCCATTCACAGCAATTTCTTGTTCAACACTAACAGTATAATCAAAACCGCCAGCCCCCCAATAGTTGGGCAAAGTTGCAGGGTCATCATCAATGCCAAGGCGGGCAGCAACATCAGATGGCAAATTTGTCATTGTATCAACAGTAACAGGCAAAGTGGTTTCAACTTTTGACCCGTTACCATTTAGCCCAACAAATTTCACATCGTGAGTTCCAACCTTGTCAAAAAGAACAGTTGCATAAGCCGATTCAATTTGAGAACGGTCCGAAATCCAACGGGATAAAACAGGTGAGTTGTTTTCAACAACTACCTCGTTTGTATTTTTCCCGTCAGCAACTATTGGTTCAGCAGTTATTTCCAACTGTTCAACACTAACTTCACCTGATAGTGTTTCTCGTTCTTCTATAGGTTCACAGGCAACAAAACCAAGAACCAGAAGAGATATATATATTATTATTTTTTTCATTGTCTTAATACTTTAAAAGTTTACCATCCTGTATAGTTACTTGAAGCATCGCTGTAACCTTGAGTTTGTTCAAGAACACCTTCCGACAGGGATATTTCAGATTCAGGGATTGGGAAAAATCCGCCGGTAGCTTCATAACGGGCCCTGTACCCACCTCCAAAAGCTTTCATTTCAGTAGGTGTACCACTTTCGTATACTTTAACACCCAACTGGGCTTCAAGCAAATCAGCGGCATCGCCCCAGCGGCGAATATCGGCATAGCGCCTGCCTTCAAATGCAAGTTCGAAGCGACGTTCCTTTTTAAGTGCTTCCAGTGAATAGGTAACAGGATCGAGCCCGGCCCTTTCACGTACAAGGTTCATCTTATCGGCCGTTTCGGTTAATTCAGAATGCATTAGCAATACATCGGCAAAACGAATAAGCATTAAATCGTTCAAACCATCAAGTTGGAAGTTGTCTGATGCACCCCATTTTGGAACAGAAAACGATGAATAATACGTATCGTTGCCTTCACCATCAACTTCGCCTGTTTTTGCTGAAATGTGCACACATTTCATTTGCCAGTAGTCGGTTTCTTCCATCATGGTCCACCCACCAAATGAGTAATCTGGCAAATCAGCAACGGGCATAATAGAAGCTTCACGACGTAAGTCGTTAGGCTCAGCTTCTGCCCAATCTTCCCACAACGTAGGATTTACAGGGCCGGCACCCCAGCCTTGCCCGAGCGGGAAGGTATTCCCATAAGGCTGTCCGCCACGAATACCAAAGTGCAACAAATATTGGTTTGAGTAACCAATGGTTGTACTCCAATCGGCAAAATTTGAAAACTTAATGGCGAAGATCGATTCTTTATTTCCATCTTCCACCCATCCTAATGGTTCACCATCAACACCGGTTTTACCGGCCATTTTTTCAAAATCGTTAATGGTGTACTCATTTGTATAGGGCCACAAGTTACGAAAATCGCCAACCAGTTCATGACCGCTGTTATCTATACAATCTTCAACGTAAGTTACAACAGCGCTCTTATCCAAAGTGCCTCCATCAGGCAGTGGCAAAGAACTTTCGTTATAATAACCGGTATAAAACAGGAATACTCGTGCAAGCAAGGCTTCAGCAGCCCATTTTGTAGCATGACCGGATGAAATTTCAGTGTATGGTACATCTTTCATTAAATCGATGGCCTTCACTAAATCATCTGCAATTTGAGCGTACGTTTCAGATGCCGGTGACTTAGGAACATTTTCTGCAACGTCGGAGTCAAGTACCAACGGCACTTCCCCGTACATTTCAGAAAGTTCGTGATAGAAAAAAGCACGAAGGAAATGCGCTTCACCCTTGAGTTGGTTTACATTTTCACCTTCAAGTTCCATTTTATCAATCGACTTAATAACACTGTTAGCACGGAAAACACCTTTGTAGCGTGCTTTCCAGAACGGACGTGAAGCATCGGTGCCTGTATTCATAATTTTATCCCAGGCCTGCATAAGCTTATCATTATCGCCACCGCCGCCAAAACGGTCGTCGGCAGCTAATTCTGCTGCATAAAAATAAGTACACTGCGGATCGGCAACGGCAATGTTTAATGTGTTGTAAATGCCAATTAAAGCTTGTTCAACATCATCTACATTAGCCGGAAAGTTTGTGGTATTCTTTTGCGTAAGACTTTCGGTATCCAAAAAATCTTCACAACTGGTGAATACCCATAAAGCTAATATTATATATATTATTCTTTTCATAAGTATATTCAATTAAAATTTAAGGTTAAGTCCAATTAGAATTGTTCTTGGATTTGGATAAAAGCCTAAGTCAATACCAGATGACCAGTTACCCTGATCACCACTACCACCATCATAACCATAACCAACTTCAGGATCCATACCTGAATAATTGGTAAACGTGTAAAGATTTTGAGCAGCAAAATACAATCGGGCTTGTTGCATTGGCAATTTGGGTATTAACTTTTTAAAATCATAGCCAATAGCAATATTGGTTAATTTAACATAGTCCCCATCTTCAATATAAATATCAGAAATGTTTTGCCAGTTGGTATGTGTACCCGGGGTTAAACGCGGCAATTTATCAGAAGTACCTTCCCCATGCCAGCGGCCAAAAATTTCAGTAGTATAGTTTTGACGTTCGCTATCGGCAAACGAGCGGTACGATTTAGCTATCTGTTGCCCAAAAGCTCCGGTAGCTGTTAAGCTAAAGTCGAAACCCTTATAAGCCATATTCAGGTTGAAACCGGCTGAAAAATCGGGGTAAGGGTTACCAATTTGTGTTTTATCGTCTTCTGTTATTGCACCATCTTTATTCAGATCTTTAAATATCACATCGCCGGGTTGGGTTCCATCAAGCATACCTAAACCACTTTCTTTACGGGCTTCTATTTCTGCCTGGTTCTGGTATATGCCTTCTGTTTCATATCCCCAGAAATAACCAATGGGATAACCTACTTCAGCACGGTACATTTCAGTAGTCCCTTGACTTAAAACATGTGGTTCACCATGAATAATACCCTCGCCGTTAGCAATACGGGTAACTTCATTTTTCAGGTATGATCCGTTTAAACCTACACTGTATGTAAAATCACTTACTCGGTCGTTCCAGTTTAAAGCAAGCTCAACACCACGGTTTTCAACGTCCCCACCATTAATAAAAGGTGCATCGGTTCCAAATGTTGCCAAAGCCGGGGCACGTACCAACCAGTCTTTTGTTGTTTTTATATACCAGTCGAATGCAACGCCCAAACGAGAATCTATCAAACGGGCATCAAAACCAATGTTAGTCTGTTCGGATGTTTCCCATGAAATATCTTTGTTCGGTAAAATATTCTGGTAACCACCTTGCTCTTGCACATCTTTCTGGTTATCAAATGAATACTTTGCAGTTTCAGGAAAACCAACTGTTGCTATGTATTGAAAATTATCGATGGCACAGTTACCATTCTGTCCCCAACTTGCCCGTATTTTAAAGAAATTAAGCACATTGGTGGCACTTTCCATAAATGATTCGTTGGTAATTACCCATCCTGCTGAGAGCGATGGGAAGTATCCCCAGCGGTTTCCTGCAGCAAAATTTGAAGATCCATCGGCACGCATCACAACAGATGCCATATAGGTTTCATTATAGTTATAATTTACCCTTCCGAAGAATGAGGCAATGCTACTTTCGCCCCATGGTTCACCATTAATTGAGGTAACACCGGCCGTGGTCCCCTTTGTGTTGCTTAACCATGCATGGTCAAAGTCGTTAAAAATTGAGCGTGAGTTTGTAACATCAACCCCTTCGCCCAAACCAGTTTTCTCAACCGACTGGCCAACAAGGGCATTTACCGAATGTCCGTTGGTTTCGAATGAATATGACAAGGTATTTTCTAATTGCCACTGGAAACCAAGCCCCATCGACTGCTGTGTTACGTCGTCTTCGGGGTTATAACCATCGCCAGCCATACTCAATTCAAAAGTTGGCTGATAACGCCGATAGCTATTGGCATTCATTTTATAACCAAATACACTTCGGAACACCAGGTTCTTGATGGGTTGTATTTCCAAATAAGCATTTCCCTGAAAATTGTGGTTTTTCGAAAGGTTGTAGCCACTTCGGTACTCCATCAGCCCTATGGGGTTTGGAGCTTGCGAATCATAATCAACCAAACCTGTTGACGACTTGTCTTCAGCATCAAAATATTCACCGTCTTCACCATAAACCGGCATAATTGGATAGGCAACCAACATTGAATGAATGTCGTTGGCATAGATATTACCAATTTGGATACCATTACGCTTCATGTAACTATAATTGAAATTTTCACCAAACTTGATTACATCAAGCCCGTTGTTTTCATAAAGCACATGTTCAGAATTTAAGCGTACTGTTGTGCGTTCGTGATTAGGCGTAACAGGTTTACCCAAAATACCCTCCTGTGCTGAATATGAAGCACCAAATGAATAAGTTGAGCGTTCATTTCCTCCCGTAATATTAACAGCATGGTTTTGAGTTGGGGCATTTACATTACGAATTTCATCAAGCCAGTTTGTCCCGTCAGATTCACCCGCCATAATAGCATCGTAATTCGGGACAAAGCTGGCCCAGTCATACCCGTCTTTATTATCATTAAAACGGGTTTCATCCATCATGGTCATATACTCGCGTGCATTTAAAAGAGATGGCATTTTGTACACATTTTGCACACCATAATACCCATCGTAAGAAACCTGCATTTTACCGGCTTTTCCCTTTTTAGTGGTGACCAGCACTACACCATTGGCTGCACGTGCACCATAAATAGCTGCAGAAGCAGCATCTTTCAATACGTCGATCGATTCGATATCGGCAGGGTTCAAGGCATTAATATCACCACCGGTAACACCATCGATTACGTACAAGGGATCAGAATTTCCGATTGTACCCAATCCCCTGATGTTAACCTTATAACCTTCACCCGGCATACCCGATGATTGAGTAATGTTAACACCCGGGCTTTGACTTTGCATGGCCTGAAGGGCACTGGTTGTGTTCTTGTTTTGGATATCCTCGCCACTAACATTCAGGTTTGCACCGGTTGTCAGGGCCTTTTTCTGGACACCATAACCAATTACTACTACCTCATCAAGATCTTCGTAGTCATCTTGCAAGGTTACATCAATTTGGCCTTGGTTGCCAACTTGTACTTCTTCGGTTTTTTTCCCAACAAAAGAAAAAACCAATACAGATTCAGAGTCCGATACCGTAATGTTGTAAACGCCATCGATATCGGTAATAACACCGTTTGATGTTCCTCTTTCAACGATGGTTGCTCCCGGTACAGGAGAACCATTTGTGTCGGTAACAGTACCCGTAACATTTACTTGTGCTACAGTTACCATACTAAGACACAGGCTAATAATTAAAAATAAAACTCTTTTCTTCATAGTCATAGGTCATAGAGTTAAGTTTAAAAGTTATAATTAATAAATAAATCTACAGCGCCTTATAAGGCGCTAATTTTGTGAATAATAGAACTTATTAAACAAAACATATTATCTGCATTTTTGGTAGTTGTTATTTACAGATAACTATGTGTTGTTTAGACATTGTATTTATAGTACGCTTAATAATTTTCAAAAGTATTTGATAAAAAAGTCGCGTACTAATACTTTTTTATCAATTGTCGATTAAAAATTATATCTGTAAACATTTTTTTACATTAATTAACTTTTTAAGCTTTGTGTCTTTTTAATTGGCAACAAAAACAACATTTGTCATATTTTTCACTTAAAAAATATGTAAAAACTCAGAATTTTGAACGTTGCAATTATAAGCAAGAAGAATTGATAAAACATATACTATTTTTTCAGTATATAATAATATCCTATATAAATTAAAAAGATAGAAGATATAGCTGAAAAATCAGAACCGTAAATGACAAAACATGTATTTTATACGCACTAAAAAAGGGCTGCCTCGTTGAGACAACCCTTTTAAAAAGTTATGATGATTTTAACTCTTAGTTACTCCAGCCAGGATATAGTCCTGTACCACCCTTATAACCATCGACTTGTTCCAGAACACCTTCTGAAAGATCGATTTGTTGTTGTGGAATTGGGAAAAAGCCTTTAGTTTCATCGTAACGGCCTCCATATCCTTTTGAGTTAAGGGGAGTATGCGTTGTTGTTTCACCAAAGTTGTATATTTCAACACCAACCTGAGTTTCTAAACCGGCTTTAGCATAAGCATCACCCCAGCGACGCATGTCGTTCCATCTGAGTCCTTCAAATGCAAGCTCGTAACGGCGTTCTTTCTTAATATTCTCAAGTGAATATTCAACAGGATCCAATCCTGCACGTGCCCTTACCATGTTCATGTATTGTGCATCTTCAGTTAATTCAGACATCATTAAGAGAACATCCGCAAAACGAATAAGTACCAAATCATCTGTATGTGATAGTTGGTTATTATCATTGTTACCATACATCACAACACTATAGTCATTTTTGATACTTCCATCATCAGCTTTAGCTGTAACACCATTGTACTTACGGCCCCAGTAGTTTGACTCCATTACAAAGTCCCAGGCACCACGTGAATATCCCTGTGGAATAAGTTCTTTTTCGATGTCAATAACAGAAGCCCACAATCTTACATCATCGGGTTCGTCTTCCTGCCACTGGTTAACCAAAGATTCAGGGATAGAGTTACCTTGTCCCCATCCTCCGGCATAAGGAAATGTATTATCAAGTGACTGTAACCCGCGTAATGCGAAATACAACATATATTGGTTAGAATATCCTCTTTTCACACCCCAGTCGGAGAAATTTGAAAACTTAATAGCGAACATGGTTTCCGGGCTACGGGCACCATTATCACAAGCATAAGTTAATTCTTCGCCGGTTTCATCGATATATTCTTTGATGAAACTGTTTTCCATATCATCAAGACTGGCAAGTGTAGCTGAATTTGTATAAGGCCACAACTCAAGAAAATTGTCTACCAACTGGTGACCACTGTTATTGATACAATCATCTAACCAATCAATAACATTTTGCTTTGATACTGAACCACCATCAACTAATGGAAGAGCATCCTGATTATAAAAACCTGTATAGAAAAGGAAGATTCTAGCCATCAAAGCCTGTGCGGCCCAAGGTGTAACCCTTCCATCTTCAACAGAAGTATACTGATTCTTTGGCATAATTTCAATAGCCGTTTTCAAATCAGTGGCCATCTGTGCATAAAGTTCCTCACTTGAAGCAGCTGGTAAGTTTGCAGGTTCAGTTGTAACTTTAAGCGGGACTTCATTAAACAGTGTATTCAAGCGATAATAAAACCATGCCCTTAAAAATAAAGCTTCGCCTTTATACTGGTTTTTCTGATCCTGGCTAACTACATCATCGCCGAGCATATCGAGATTCTCAATTGCAAAATTCGCGCGGTGAATTCCTTCATAGGCTTGCTCCCATGCATGCCCTAACATTTCAGGATCAGAATACATAAAATTCTCGATAGCCTGTGCTTTAACATCGTTTACACCACCGCCACCAAGTTTATCATCGCTGGCAACTTCGCAAACAAAAAAGTAACTTCTGTCAACAAAACGCTGTTCGTTGTTCATGGTGGTATAAATACCAGCCATCATTTGTTTTGCATCTTCTGCTGATTGTGGAAAGTTAGCTGAAGTTTTTTGGGTCAGGGGCTTTTGATCTAAAAAGTCCTCGCAGCCCATTAGCAATACAGCAGCAAATATTATATATACTATTTTTTTCATAAAAATTTCAAGTTAAAGATTTAAAATTTCAAGTTAACACCTACCATGAAAGTTCTTGGAGTAGGATAGAACCCAAGATCAATTCCTGAAACATAGCTTTGATCATCTCCGTACCCAACTTCAGGATCCATACCTGAATAATTTGTAAAAGTAGCTATGTTACGGGCTGCAAAATATAAGCGAGCTTGTCCGAATGGAATATCAGGCATCAGTCGTTTGAAATCATAACCAATGGTTACATTTTGGATTTTAACGTAATCTCCGTCTTCTACATAAATATCAGAAACATTTATCCTGTTGGTACCGTTACCGGCTGTAAGACGTGGAAATGAGTTTGATGTTCCTTCTCCATGCCAACGGTCAAGAATATCGGTAGTATAGTTATGATACTCGTTATCGGCAAATGAACGATAAGATTTCATAATCTGTTGACCAAATGCTCCTTTTCCGCTAAGTGCAAAATCAAAACCTTTATATGAAAAGTTTAATCCAAATCCAATACGTACATCAGGGTGAGGATTACCAATCATTGTTTTGTCTTCAGGTGTAATTTCTCCATCACCATTGGTATCGGCAAAAATAACATCACCGGGTTGTGGGTTTTCTTGTAAGAAACCACTGCTCCACGCGTCAATCTCTGCCTGGTTTTGGAAAATACCTTCTGTCTCATATCCATAAAAATATCCTACAGGATACCCTACCTGAACACGGTAAACCGGATCGGTCCCTTGTGATATGATATTAGGTTCACTTTCAATTATACCTTTAGCATTACCAAGTTTAGTAACCTCATTTGTGTTTTGAGATATGTTGAAGTGAGCTCCGTAGTTAAATTCCCCAATATTATCGTTCCAGCGTAAAGCCAGTTCAAATCCTTTGTTTACAATATCACCTTCGTTTACAAATGGCGGATTAGGGCCATCAGTATCAAGAACAGGGGCTTCAACCAACCAGTCCATCGTAGTTTTATTATAATAGTCGAAAGCAACTTGTAAACGTGAATTCAGGAAGTGGGCATCAAATCCAACGTCAATTTGATCTGAAGTTTCCCATGTCACATCGGGATTTGGCAATATTGAAGGATAACCACCTAATTGCTGCTTATTTTTGTCAGCACCAAAAGTGTAGTTATTTTCATCATCAAAACCAATTAGGCTGAGATACTGGAATGCAGCAATGTCGGCATTACCATTTTGCCCCCAGCTGGCCCTTAATTTCAAGAAATCAAAAACACCAAGGTCTTGCATAAAACCTTCTTCAGTCAGTACCCAACCTGCAGAAACAGATGGGAAGTACCCCCAACGTTTACCTTCAGCAAAGTTAGATGAACCATCAGCACGCATTACTAACGTAAGCAAGTAGGTTTCATTAAAGTCATAATTAACCCTTCCAAAGAAAGACGCCAGTGATCCCCTGTCATTTGGTGCTCCTGATAAACTGGTTACACCTGAAGTTAATCCATCGGTATTGTCAATATATGCATATTCAAAACCGTTGAAAGTAGGATTCGCATTTGTTGTTTCCATATTTTCACCAAATCCCCATTTTTCTACAGACTGTCCAATCAGAAAATCGAAAGAGTTTGAACCAACATCAAATTTATAATCCAATGTATTCTCAAGGGTCCAGCTATAACCATTTCCAGAAGACTGTGCTATACGACCGGGACTTAATGACACATCGCCTGCAAGATCATAAGCAGGCTGATAGCTGCGATAACTGTTTCCACTCATACGATAACCAAAGCTACTTCTGAAAACCAGGTCGCGCACGGGTTGAATTTGCAAATAGGCATTACTATTAATATTATAATTCTTCGTTTCGTTCATCCCCCTGTTTAACTCCATTTGAGCTTGTGGGTTATAAATCCTTGAAGACAAGTCAGCTAATCCTGATTCCTGAAGGTCATCATTTGCATAGTAGTTGCCTTCGGCATCATAAACAGGTACCAACGGGTTACCTACCAACATGTTGCGAACATCGTTATAATACATACCACCAACAGCAATACCCGAACGTTCACGGAAACTGTAATTAAATGTTTGACCAACTTTAATAATTTCAAGTCCGTCCTTTTCATAAATTACATGGTCGCTGTTAATACGGGCAGTATACTTGTCGTGATTTGGTTCAACCGGTTTACCCAATACACCTTCTTGTGAGGCATAAGAGAATCCCATTGAGAAAACTGACTGTCCTGAACCACCGGTAATGTTAAAAGCATGGTTTTGGATTGGTGCATTTTCATTATAAATTTCTTGCATCCAATCGGTACCAGTAAATTCACCACTTTGAATTTTCTGATACAATCCAGGAATTACAGAAGCGAAATCAACAGGATCTTTACCAGAAACAGTACGCTCTTCATTGTAAATATCCATAAATTGCTGTGCATTCAACAGATCTGGCATATTCTCAATGTCCTGAACGCCATAATAGCCATCGTAGGTAACCTGCATTTTACCTTTTTTACCTTGCTTGGTGGTTACAAGAATTACCCCGTTTGCAGCACGTGCACCATAAATTGCTGCAGATGCAGCATCTTTCAGCACATCAATTGACTGAATATCGGCTGGGTTCAAATTATTGATGTCACCACCTGCAACACCGTCAATTACATACAAAGGTTCTGAGTTACCAATCGTACCCAGTCCACGGATGTTTACTTTAAATCCTTCACCTGGCATACCCGAACTCTGTGTGATATTTACACCCGGAGCCTGACTTTGGATAGCTTCCAAAGCTTCGCTGGTACTTTGCTTTTGGAGATCATCCCCACTTACGTTCAAATTGGCACCGGTTGTCAGTTTCTTTTTCTGAACACCGTAACCAACTACAACAACCTCGTCTAAGTCTTTAAGGCCGTCTTCAAGAACTACATCAATCTGGGTTTGTCCACCCACTTGTACTTCTTGATTTTCTTTACCGACAAAGGAAAAAACCAGTACTGATTCAGCATCTGATACCCTAATTGAGTAATTACCGTTTACATCGGTTATTACACCATTAGATGTTCCCTTCTCTACAACAGTTGCACCGGTTACCGGTGCGCCGTCGTCGCCTGTTACTGTACCGCTAACATCTACCTGGGCAAATGATACGATACTAAGAAACAAACTGATAATTAAAAAATACACTCTTTTCTTCATAGTCATAGATTCATAGAGTTAAGTTTAAAATTTTAATTGTTTAATTATTGTATAATAATGTTTAAGAACGTGTTGCACCTTTTAAGTGCGTATTGTTGCTAGGTTAGATGTCAAAAGATAAAACAAAGTGAAATAAAACATCGCAAATGGCATACATTAACTATCCTGCTTTATCATGCAACTATTAATTCACATTATTTAACACTTCAAACTTATATTATAAAATTCTATCTTCGAAAAAACAACGAATGAATATTTGCCAAATAATCTCAAATACAAATATCTACCATCATATTGATATAATTTTTCACCTTGCTCTTTGATACCCCACAGCCTGCATTTTATTTTCTTATAATTTTTTATACCCTAAATAATCAATTTTGACACCTTGGGCTAAAGAGTTGATTTTTAAACCCTATCCAAATTCAATGGTTGTGGAAAGCAAAAATAAACGAAACATCCACTTGTACTATTTTATCAATTTTATACATTTGTTGAGATACATAATCGAGTTCATCAAAACATAAAAAATCACATTACACTGATTAATTGCAATTTAACTCAACTATTATTAAACAAATAGCAACTAAAAACACTGGGACAATCTTAAAGAAACAGCAATGAAAAATCCAATTCACCGAGAAATAACCCCGTTACAGGACAATGACTGCTTTCTTGTTTTTGACAGAAAGAGAAGTTCGTTTACCTACCCCATCCATTTTCATCCTGAATATGAAATAAATTTTATTACCGAAGCAAAAGGGGGAAGACGGGTTGTAGGCGACCACATTGGGATTATTGATGATAATGAACTGGTTATGGTTGGACCAAATTTATACCATGGTTGGGAGAATTATAAAAACAAAAACAAAGAATTGCATCAGGTTACCTTACAATTTCCACGGAGGCTTTTCGAGGGACAAATGATCAATACTAACATATTAAAACCCATTAATGAACTGTTAAAAAATGCACAAAGGGGCATTTTGTTTTCCAGGGAAAAAACAGAGGAATTAAAGCCCCGCTTTCTCTCTCTTGCGCAAAAAAAAGGGTTTGATTCATATATTGAGTTCCAGTCAATTCTTTACGAAATGGCAATATCAGAGGATCAACATTGCCTAACCAATATCTCATTTCAAAAAAACAACGATTTTTTTAACAGCGACAAAATCGAGAAAATATACAATTATGTAAAGGAGAATTATAGTAAGAAGATAAAACTAGAGGATGCAGCCAACATGCTCAACATGTCAATTGTATCTTTCAGCCGGCTCATCAAACAACGAACCAGCAAATCGTTTGTCGATTTTGTAAACGAAATTCGTTTAGGGTACGCCACGCGCATGCTTATTGAATCCAATAAAAGTATTTCGGAAATATGTTACGAATGTGGTTTCAATAATATCTCAAACTTTAACCGTACATTCAGAAAAAAGCAAAATTGTACACCAACTGAATTTCGAAATAACTTTATCGGCATAAAAAATGTGTTATAACCTAACAAAACCTTCGAATAATGTATCATTCAAAAAGATTATACTTACTTATCCTATCCGCTTTTCTGTTTTTTCATTTTGCATCGGGCCAACCAACACTTGAAGTTACATCGATATCACCTGAAATACCAATTCCTAAAGGATCGGTTAACTGCTTAAGCCAGGACAGCACCGGTTTTGTTTGGATTGGCACCTGGAAAGGGCTATATCGCTACGATGGTCAGGACGCTGTTAATTTCACGAAAATCAACCCCCTTTTTAAAGCTTTAAAAATTGAAACACTTTTAATTGACAGGCATTTTTTATGGGTTGGCACATTCGTGTCGGGCCTTTATAAAATTGACCTAAACACATACGAAATAATACGCTATAATAAAAACAGCAAAGCCCCCGGCCATATCATTAATGACAATAATATTATATCAATTTGCGCAATGCCAGATAAGCGGGTTTTGGTGGGCACCGAACGTGGTGGGCTAAACATCATTGCCCCCGAAGGCAATGTTATTAAATCGTACACGGTTGAATCAACCCCAAATGTATTGAACAGCAACCAGGTTTCATCAATAACAGTAATAAACGACAGCTTAGCAGCTATCGGGAACTTTGGCATCACAATTTTAAACATTAACAACAACACAGTTAAACACTATAACACGCCAGTATTACAGCAACATTATGCCGATATCGTTAAGATTGGTGGCAATAAATTATTAACATCAACCTTAAATGGTTTGTTTTATATTGATTTAAGCAAAAGACAGGCAGTTACAAAATCGAAATACAACCACAGGGTTAAAGCCATCACACCAAAAAACAACCATGAATATTATTTTGGATCGTCTGAAGGACTAAAAGCACTTAACCCAAAAAACGACTCAATCTATAGTCCTTTGTATCCGAGTAGCTTATCATTAGATTTAAACATTAACGATATTGTTTTTACTCCTTCCAACAATTTACTTATCGGGGCAGAAAATGGCTTATATATTGCCCAACAAAAAAATACAAACTTCAATTCATTCGACATCCCCAACATTATAAGCAATATAGAATATTATAAGAAAAACATTTATGCCGGTACATGGGGAAATGGCATTATGAAGATAAACCCTGACATAGGGACCTCTAAAAAGATTCATTTTGAGAAACATGATCCACAATTTATTTTTAGCTTAAACCAAACCGATGATAAAATATGGTTTTCATCAAAAAACGATTTGGGAATCTATTCGTTTAGCCCTGAAAATCCATCAAAAACGATAAAACACTATCAATGGTTTAAAAATGCCGACGCACTTGAAACGATGTACACCATAACCAGTACTCTTATAACCAGCTCGGGGCTATTTATTGTAGGAACCTGGGAGGGGTTATTATTCTATTACGACAAGCATTACGACGAATTTAAAATTCTTACCGATAATGAATCAGGACTGCCCCTTTCGAGGGATTTGTCGATTTATACCTTATTAAACGATAACAATGACAATATATGGGTAGGGCTTAATGGCGGTGGTATTATTAAACTCCGCTTATCTGGCAAGGTTATTACCAATCAAGAATTAATTACCGAAAAAGATGGCCTGGTGAGCAATTTTGTAACCAGTCTGCACCAAAGTAAAAATGGAGTGATTTGGATTGGTACTGAAGCCGGTCTCTCATACATTAACCACGATTCTGTTTTTTCATTATTCCACAAAGATATTATTCTGGATATTCAATCAATTACTGAAGATAAAAACGGAAACTTGTGGTTAGGCACTCAAAGCGGACTGGTAAAAACAAGCTCGCTTGAACCCGGTGAAAAGCACCGTGTTTTTGATATGAACAACGGACTTGCTAATTCCTCGTACTACCTCAACAGTGTTACTAAACACAATAAAACACTTTACTTTGGCGGCTATAATGGCATTGATTATTTTAACCCCGATGATATCAACTCTACCTCCCCGGATGTAGACCCGGTAATTACAAATTTCAGTTTATATAACAAGGATATTTACCCTTACATGCATGAACATAACTCTATCCTTTCCAAAAACATTTTCGACATTGAATCGCTTACATTAAAACATCATCAAAACACTTTTTCTTTTCATTTTTCAAATTTTCAGTACTGCTCAAATAATAAATCAAAATTTGCATTTAAGCTCGAAGGGATCGATAACCAATGGAATTACCGCAACACAGAAAACAGAAAAGCTTATTATACAAAAGTTCCACCCGGAAAGTATTCTTTTTTACTCCGCAGCACTAACTCATCGGGAACGTGGTCGGAAAAAACTAAAAAATTAAATGTTACAGTTTTACCCCCTTTTTGGGCAACAACACAAGCTTACATTATATATTTTGTGCTGGCCATGCTCCTTATTTTCCTGCTTGTTAACCGATGGGTTGTTAAAATACAGAAGAAACACAAAGAAAAATTAAAAGAAATTGAGCACAAAAAGCAAAAGGAATTAGATGAACTGAAACTTCGTTTTTTCACTAATATCTCACACGAATTCAGGACCCCCTTGATGCTTATATTAGGGCCTTTAAAAAAGATACTTGAAAAAGCCCCCTCACATACTTTTCATGACGAACACCTGATGATTTACCGTAACACAAGCCGCTTACTGAAACTCACAAACAGGATTGTAGACTTCAGGAAAAATGAAAAGGCCCAGTTACAGCTAAACGTTGAAAAAACAGACCTGTCGGATTTTTGTTACAACATATTTTTATTCTTCAATTATGAAGCTCAAAAAAGGAGCATCAAATATCAATTTAAAACAACCTTTGAAGAAAAAATATTGATCGACCGTGAATTTATCGAAAGTGTTTTGTTCAACCTCATATCCAATGCTTTCAAATACACACCCGACAAAAGTGACATTGAGGTACGCGTGTTTAAAGGCACTAAGAGTAAAGCAATAATTGAGGTAGCGGATAAAGGAAAAGGAATAAATGAAGCTGACATCCCACATATTTTCAACAGGTTTTATGCATCACGCAAATATAACAGCACAGGCATTGGATTAAGCTTTTCAAAACGGTTAATTGAACTTCATAAAGGAGAACTGACGGTTGAAAGCAAACCGGGCAAAGGTTCTGTTTTTACGCTTATTATAAGCGCTAAAGACATTTACAACGATAATGAAAAAACGCAAAATAATAGCAAAGAAGAAATATATAATTGGGCGGGAATCGATAAATCATACTTACAGCAAACAAATCATTCGCTTGACCAAATAAAATCGAACCATTCAAAAGACGAGCTTATTGCATTGATTGTAGACGACAATTTTGATGTAAGGCAATACATTACATCGCTCCTCGATGAGAAATTTACAATAATTGAAGCCTGCAACGGGAAAGAAGCACAGGAACTTGCCATCAAAATCATACCCGATATAATAATTTCGGATGTTATGATGCCCGAAATGGATGGTTTTGAACTATGTGAAGCATTAAAAGATGACGAAAAAACAAGTCACATCCCCGTGATTTTAACAACGGTACTTTCGGAACACGAAGACCGCCTGAAAGGACTTAAAAAGGGGGCCGATTCGTACATCCCCAAACCCATCGATCCCGAACATTTACTGATCAGGGTGAATAAACTTATCGAGAACCGCTTGAAAATAAAAGAAAAGTTTCATTTAAATGATTCAAATGAAACCTCACAGAACAATGTTGATGAGAACATTGACCCCTTTATCGAAAAAGCTCGAAATGTTGTTATTCAAAACATTGACAACTCAGATTACAACATCAATGATTTTTGTGATGATATGAAATTAAGCCGCATGCAGCTTTATCGGAAATTTAAGGCCACAACCGGCATATCGGCAAACAGTTTCATCCGTAAAGTAAGGATGCATTATGCTGCCGATAAACTTAAAACAGGTAACTATTCGATAAAAGAAATAACCTACGATGTGGGCTTTGTTGACCTAAAATATTTCAGGAAATGTTTTCACGATGAATTTGGTATGAACCCGTCGGAATATGCAAAGCAAAACAATACTTCAAATTAAAAATCAGGTATTTTAACACGTTTTGTCTTTAATATTTTGCATCTTTGAGGCAATTCTTTTACCGATGGTCTTCAAATTACATTTTAAGCATTGGTAAAATAAAAATTAATACTACAATTATTATATGAGATTTGATGAATTTGACTTGCACGATGAAATACTCGATGCAATTGACTACATGGGGTTTAACGATGCAACCCCGATACAAGAACAAGCCATACCATTAATATTAGAGAACAAAGATTTACTTGCTGTAGCCCAAACAGGAACCGGCAAAACAGCAGCTTTTATACTACCGGTACTCGATAAAATTGCCAACAAAAAAGGGGGCGATTCAATCAACACCCTTGTAATTGTGCCCACCAGGGAACTCGCCCTTCAGATTGACCGTGAGATACAGGGCTTTTCATATTTTTTGTCTGCCAATTCGGTTGCTATCTATGGCGGTGGCGATGGCAGCGACTGGGTACAACAAGAAAAAGCACTGAAACAGAAAACCGACATTATTGTTGCAACCCCGGGTAAATTAATCAGCCATTTAAATGTTGGCAACATTAAGTTTGACCAACTGGAGCATTTGATTTTAGATGAAGCTGACCGCATGCTCGATATGGGTTTTTATGAAGATATCCAAAAAATTGTATCGTATTTGCCAAAAAAACGGCAAACACTGCTTTTTAGCGCTACAATGCCCCCCAAAATAAAAATGTTGTCGAAATCGATTCTCAACAACCCCGAAGAAATCATTATTCAGCTATCGAAACCGGCAGAAAAGATATTGCAAGCAGCATATCTAACTTACGACAACCAAAAAATACCATTAATAAATTACCTCATAGGCCAAAAAGAAAGCTATAAGAGTATTTTGATTTTCACTTCGACCAAGGCTAAGGTTAATGACATTGTACGTGGGTTAAAAAATAAATCGTATAAAACCGATGGGATCTCCTCCGACCTTGAACAAAGTGACCGGGAGAAAGTCCTGCAAAGCTTTAAATCGAAAAACACACGTGTACTGGTTGCCACCGATGTTATTAGCCGGGGAATCGACATTAAAGATATTGAGTTGATCATTAACTACGATGTGCCTGGTGATGCCGAAGATTACGTACATCGTATCGGTCGTACAGCCAGGGCTGAATCGGAAGGGGTTGCCATAACCTTAATCAACGAAAACGATATGTTCCGTTTCAAAAAAATTGAACAGCTTATCGACAATGAGATTATCAAAATGGATGTTCCGCCCGAAATTGGTAAAAGCCCGAAATGGAACCCCAAACCCGAAAAAAAATATGGTTTCAGAAAACCAAAAGGGAAGAACAAAGGAAAAAGAAGATAAGCACTTCATCTTTTTTATATTTTCTACATTTTAGATATCACACCTGCCCCAAAAGCAGGTGTTATTATTTCAAGGCATGTAGCATTAAACCCCTTCTGATACAAACAACACATAAATAAGTGACAAACACCCCCATTACATCAATATAACCTTTTATAGTTTTACTCCGGTTTAACACTAATTCTTATAAATTATGAATAAAAAGGTTATATTACTCTTATCTGTTTTCATACTGGGCTTATTATCATGCAACCGTACTGAAAGCCTATATCAACCAGCCGACCAGGATATTACACCAGGGGCTGAAGTACTTTATAACAAACTCATTTCATTAAAAGAAAAGGGCATCATGATTGGTCATCAGGATGCTTTGGTTTACGGACATTCGTGGCGGAACGGAGGTGAGGCAGATATAAAAGCCGTATCGGGCCATTACCCGGCTGTATTTGGCTGGGAACTTGGTGATATTGAACTAGGAAGGCCATATACACTCGACTCTGTCACCACTGATGAAATTATAAACGGTATTAAATGGGTGCACAAAAACGGTGGCATTAATACCATTAGCTGGCATGCCAACAATCCACTCACAGGTGGAAATTCGTGGGACACTACAAGTAAAAATGTTGTTAGCAGTATACTCCCGGGTGGGAAGAAACATGATGAATACAAAAACATGCTCAATAATTTGGCTGTTTTTTTTCATCATCTGACCGATGACAAAGGTGAACTGATACCAATTATTTTCAGACCATATCACGAGCATACCGGAAGCTGGTTTTGGTGGGGGTATAATCTATGCAACACAAACGATTATAAAAAATTATGGAAGTTTACTGTTTCATATTTAAAAGAAAAAAAATTGCATAATATTCTGTATGCCTATTCAAGTGCCAGTAAATTCAGCACACACGAACAATATCTTGAACGCTACCCCGGAGATGACATTATCGACATTATTGGCTTTGATGAATACCAGGGGGGCATTGGAGACAAAGAGGACTACATGAAATCAGTAAAAAACGGCATGGATATTATCGTCCCAATTGCAGAGGAACACAAAAAAATTGTGATTCTGGCAGAAACCGGTATGGGAGGTTTACCCGATGCAAAATGGTGGACTCAAACTTTATGGCAGGCTGTTAAAAACTACCCGATATCGTATGTTCTTTTTTGGCGAAATGCACATGACCAACCTGAGCACTTCTTTGCTCCTTACCCCGGTCAAAAAAGTGCTGACGATTTTGTTAAATTCAGCAAATACAAGCAAACACTTTTACTGAACGATATAAATAAATAACACAAAAAGCGGCAGTTTGCAGTTTAAATACCGCTGTGTACTGCCGCTTTTCATGGATGCATAAGTAGTTGCGAGCTATTCTTTATTTATTGATAATTAGTTTTTGAAAATTTACAAATTGCTTGTTATTTTCAATGTACAGGTAAAATACACCTGGAGTTAAGTCTTTTACGTCAACTTGTTCGATATTTCCTGAAAATTCGCCCCTTTTTACTAAAAATCCAGACGCATTAAAAAGTTGCCATACTGTATTTTGCCAATTTGTTCTTTCAATAATAAAATAATTGTCAACCGGGTTTGGATATACTTTTACATGTTCAAATTC
>JASMTI010000270.1:0-6145 GCA_041694375.1 Bacteroidales bacterium
TTTATTATTTCTTTGAATTGATTGGCATCAAGTACATCTATCTCGCCGGTACGTGTTCCAACCGATACCTTTCCGGTATAAGATACTTGTAGTCCTTGTCCAGCTTTACCTTTCTTTGTGGTAATAAGGATCACACCGTTTGACGCCCGCGAACCATAAATGGCGGTTGCCGAGGCATCTTTCAAAACAGTGAATGTTTCAATATCGTTAGGGTTAACGGTATTTAAAGGGTTGCGCATACCCGAAACATCATCATTGTCAACAGGCACACCGTCAATTACAATTAATGGGTCGTTGCTTGCTGATAATGAAGATCCACCGCGAATACGGATCGTAGATCCAGAACCGGGTGCACCTCCGCCACTGGTTATTTGTACACCGGCAATTTTACCCGAAACCAGTTCTTGTGGTGAGGTAATATTTCCCTGGTTAAAATCGTCGGTAGTTACAGCTGATACCGAACCTGTGGCATCTTCTTTTTTAACTTGGCCATATCCAATAACTACTACTTCACCAATATCTTCAACACTCATTTTTAATTGAATGTTGTACGTTGATTGAGAGCCAATCACAACACGTTGGGTGTTATATCCGATATACGAATAAACCAATGTGTTGCCTTCTTCGGCTTCGAGTGAGTATTCACCTTCAAAATCTGTTGTTGTTCCAATAGTTGTCCCCTCAACCACCACGGTTACCCCCGGTAGCGGTTCGCCCGAATCGGCATCGGTAACCATGCCGCTAATGGTTTTTTCCTGTGCAAAGGTAGTTTGCACAAAAACCATGGCAAGGGCTAGTAAAGCGATACGTAATTTAGCAAATTTAGATCTCATTTGTCCTTGTTTTAATGTTTAGTAACGTGTAATACATCTTTTCTACTTTCAAGATTTTTCAAATAATCATGTTTTATTAGTTGAAAAATGACAATTCGAAAACTGGTAATTGGCTTTTCTATTTGTCGGTTTTGATTAAAACTTTTGGCAATATAAAACATTCCGATACACAAAATCCAATAAAAACAGCAGGTTAAGTATTAAAAAATTCCGCAAACGTTTGCGGAATCGTTTGCGTTGAATATGTTTTTCAACATGTGGGTTATTTAAACAAATTACTTTTTGTATTATGATAATAACGTTATTCTATCCAAACTTTATTTTAATCTAAAAAAATGTTACCTTTAAATTCAGAACCTGAATCTATGAGGAGTAATCAAATCACAATAAAAGATATTGCCCGCGAATTGGGTATATCACCATCAACTGTATCAAGGGCTTTAAAAGATCATCCGGATATTAGCCCGGACACTAAAAATGCAGTAAAAGAACTGGCTCAAAAACTTAATTATCAGCCTAATGCGATTGCGTTGAGTTTGAAGCATTCAAAAAGTTCCACTATAGGGGTTATCATCCCCGAAACTGTGCATTTCTTTTTTTCTTCGGTGATAAGTGGCATTGAAGATGTTGCTTATGATTCGGGGTACAATATTATGATATGCCAAAGCAATGAGCTTTACGACCGTGAAAAATCAAATGCCAATATGCTATATTCGAACCGTGTTGACGGTTTGCTGGTTTCGGTGTCGAAAGAAACACGCGACTTTCAGCATTTAAGCTTTTTTCAACAAAACAACATTCCCGTGGTGTTTTTCGACCGTAGCTCTGATGCTTTTCCGTGCGACCAGATCGTTATTGATGACTATGCCGCGGCATATAATATTACTGAATACTTAATTAATCGTGGTTATAAAAATCTCATTCATCTTGCTGCGCCCCAGAATCTTGAGATTGGTTTTAAGCGCCGTAAAGGGTTTCAGGATGCACTGTTTAACCATGGTTTGCCTTTTAGTGAAGAGCAAATTTATTATGCCGATAAATTTGAAAGCGCTTGTGAAACAGTTGAAGGAATCATTCAATCAGGAAAATTGCCCGATGGAATATTTGCGGTTAACGATTTAACAGCACTTGGGGCCCTTAGTATATTCCGAAAACATCAGATAAAAGTGCCTGCAGATATCGGCCTTGTTGGTTTTGGAAATGGACAGAATGCAATATTGAGCGACCCGCCATTAACCACAATTGATCAAAATGGTTATGAAATGGGAAAGAAGGCTGCCGAGGTGTTATTATATCGTATTAATAATGGCCTCGACAACTTTAAGCCGGTTAAACATGTTGTCAATACTGAATTAATTATTCGAAATTCTACGCTTTAATTGTTTTTTTAAATTTTTATGCAACACCACCGCAAACGTTTGAAATGGTACGTGCAGGCTCACAATGTGCCTCAAAAGTGCCGTCAGCAAGGCGTTTTAGGTGTCGGTGAACTTGCAACTTAATTCATAAATTCCTATTTTTGAAGTGGTAATTGTGCTTCTTTTATGTGGATTTTGTTATCAACATTATCCATATCTTTTGATTAAAACTACGCATTGAAACGACGTGTTGTTAACACGTTTATTGTATTCATACTTTTAAACATACATAGAAATGAGTAAAAAGCCACGTCTCAGTTTTTGGCAAATCTGGAACATGAGTTTTGGTTTTCTGGGTATTCAGTTTGGATTTGCCCTGCAAAATGCCAATGTAAGCCGGATTTTTCAAACTTTGGGTGCCGAAATCGATAACCTCGCAATTCTTTGGATTGCCGCACCTATTACAGGTTTGATCATTCAACCTATTGTAGGCCATTATAGTGACAAAACCTGGAACCGCCTGGGAAGGCGGCGGCCATTCTTTTTGGCCGGTGCCATACTGGCTTCGCTGGCCTTGTTTGTGATGCCCAACTCGCCTGTGTTGTGGGTTGCTGCCGGCATGCTCTGGATCATGGATGCCTCGATTAATATTTCGATGGAGCCTTTCAGGGCCTTTGTTGGTGATATGTTGCCTAACGACCAGCGTACCATGGGTTTTGCCATGCAGAGCTTTTTTATTGGCCTCGGGGCGGTTGTTGCTTCGGCATTGCCCTATATGCTGACCAACTGGTTGAACATTCCTAATGTATCCGAAATTGAAGGGCAGGTGCCCCCATCGGTAAAATGGGCGTTTTATATCGGGGCAGCGGTATTTTTTATATCGGTAATGGTTACCATTTTTACCACGAAAGAATATTCGCCCGAACAACTAAAAGAATATGAACGGGCAGAAAGGTCGGCTAACGGAATTGAGGATTCTGATGATGATCAATATGACTTGCCGGTTGCCAATTCAAAGTTTTCAAAAACAGGGGTGGTTTTTGGCTTTCTGGGGCTCGTTGTGGTATTGCTTACTTATTTCTTTAAACTCGAAAAGGAACTTTACATCATTGGCGGGATATTGGTTTTGTTTGCCATATTAATGTTCTTTTCAATTGTGCTCAAGAACAAGGGGCAAACCAAAAATGTACTGGTTGAAGTGTTTTCCGACTTGCTGCGTATGCCCCTTACCATGCGTCAACTGGCCGTTGTTCAGTTTTTTACATGGATGGGGCTTTTTGCCATGTGGATTTATACCACAGCCGGAGTAACCAGCCATATCCTGGGTACAACCGATACAAACTCGGCCTTGTATAATGAAGGTGCCGACTGGGTAGGTGTATTATTTGGAATATACAGTGGTGTTGCTGCACTTGTTGCTTTCTTATTGCCGGTACTGGCAAAATATACAAGCCGAAAACTAACCCATGCTTTTTGTTTAATGCTGGGTGCAGCCGGATTAGCTTCAATTTACCTTTTCAACGATATTGATTTGCTGTGGATACCTATGATTGGTATTGGCATTGCCTGGGCTTCAATTTTGTCGTTGCCGTATGCCATTCTTACCGGCTCCTTGCCTTCGCATAAAATGGGGGTTTACATGGGCATTTTTAACTTTTTCCTTGTACTGCCACAAATATTGGCAGCTACGATCCTGGGTTTCCTTGTGAAAGATTTTTTCAACGGCGAAGCCATTTATGCATTGGTTTTTGGCGGTGCATCATTGGCCGTGGCTGCTATTGCCGTAATTTTTGTTAAAGATGATGCAACCCCCGCAAAAATATAAACGGATATGGAGATAAAAGCTTGTTTATTTGACCTCGACGGCGTAATTGTCGATACTGCAAAATACCATTTTTTAGCCTGGAAAGAGCTGGCTGCCGATTTGGGTTTTGAATTTACCGAAGCGCATAACGAAAGGCTCAAGGGTGTAAGCCGTATGGCTTCGCTCGATATCCTTCTCGAAATTGGTGGTGTAGCTGCAACTGAAGAAGAAAAGGAAAAGATGGCCCAATCAAAAAACGAACGCTACGTTTCTTTGATTAAAAAGATGACACCTGATGAGATTCTTCCCGGGGTAATCGATTTTCTGGATGAGATAAAAGATGCCGGCATAAAAACGGCCATTGGTTCGGCAAGTAAAAATGCACCATTAATTATAGAGCGTTTAAAACTTAAAACATATTTCGATGCCATTATTGATGGCAACAAGGTGAGCAATGCCAAGCCCGACCCTGAAGTTTTTCTGAAGGGTGCCGAAGCCTTGGGGGTTCAGCCATCGGTATGTGTGGTGTTTGAAGATGCGGCTGCCGGTGTTGAGGCTGCCCTTAACGGGAACATGAAATGTATTGGAATAGGCGAAAAAGAGGTGTTGGGGAAAGCCGACAAGGTAATTCCCGGGTTCGAGAATTTTTCACTTCAAAAGTTGCTGATGATTTAGATTGTATAGTTAGAAAAAACAGATGATGAAGAACTACATAAAACACGACAACTGGAAGATTATAGAAGAAGGGTTTCATCCTGATTTTAATCGAATATCGGAAAGTATTTTCAGTTTGGGAAACGGGCGCAAAGGCGGACGCGGAAACTTTGAAGAGCAATACTCGGGTTCATCGTTGCAGGGTAATTACCTGGCTGGAATATACTATCCCGACAAAACCCGCGTGGGCTGGTGGAAAAACGGATATCCTGAATATTTTGCAAAAATATTAAACGCGGCAAACTGGATTGGCATTAACTTAAATATAGACGGCCAGGAGCTTGACCTTGCAAAAATGAACATTGAATCGTTTACACGCACGATGAATATGAAGGAAGCCGTTTTATGCCGCGAATTTATTGCTTCGTTCCCTGATGGGAAAAAAGTTAAAGTGTTTACCCAACGTTTCCTCAGTATTGTTAGGCCCGAAGTTGGGGTTATAAAATACACGGTAGAACCGCTGAACTTCGACGGGAAAATTACCTTTACGCCTTATGTCGATTTCGATATCAAAAACGAAGATTCAAACTATGGCGAAAAATTCTGGGTGGGCGAGAACATCGAGAACATGGGCAACGAAGGTTACCTGACTGCTTACACCAAAAAAACAAAATTCTTGGTTTGCTCGGGTATGAAATACAATGTTATTGTTGATGATAAAGAGCATGCCGTGCAAATTACCAATGAAAGCCGCGAGAAATATATCGAATCTACATTTTCGGTAAATGCAAAAAAAGGTAACCAGGTAACACTTTGTAAATATGGTGTGAACGCATCATCAATGTACCATACGACCACACGGTTGATGAGCGATGCCAAAGAGGCACTGAACGAAGCTTTTGACGATGGTTTTGATGTTCTGTTTGAAGAGCACCGTGCTGCCTGGGCTAAAAAGTGGGAAGCGAGTGATATTAAAATTGAAGGTGATGTAGCTGCCCAACAGGGGATACGCTTCAATATTTTTCAGCTCAACCAAACCTATACCGGTGACGACGAACGCCTGAATGTGGGCCCCAAGGGCTTTACCGGCGAGAAATACGGGGGTACCACTTACTGGGATACCGAGGCTTATTGCCTGCCGTTTTTCCTTTCAACAACACCACAAAAAGTGTCGCGTAACCTATTGGTATACCGCTATAAACATTTACAAAAAGCCATTGAGAATGCTGAAAAACTGGGCTTTAGAAATGGTGCTGCGCTTTACCCGATGGTTACCATTAATGGCGAAGAATGCCACAACGAATGGGAAGTCACCTTTGAAGAAATTCACCGTAACGGTGCTATTGCCAATGCAATCCGCAATTACATTAATTACACCGGCGACAAAGACTATCTGGCACCCTATGGTTTCGAAGTGCTTCTGGCAATTTCACGTTTCTGGGCACAACGGGTAAACTGGTCGGTGCAAAAGCAAAAATACGTGATGCTGGGTGTTA
>JASMTI010000271.1:0-23489 GCA_041694375.1 Bacteroidales bacterium
TCGGCAATAAACGAAAAGTTATACATAAATAATAAAAGAAATGTTTATGGGACCATTTACGAGATAGAGGGCAATGCCGCCTCACCCTTTCAGTTTCACCTTACCGACAGTACCCAGAATTTTATACGGGGTTCGTTTTATATCAAAAACCACCCCAACTACGATTCGTTAAAACCTGTTATCGAATTTGTTGAAGAAGACATTTATCATTTAATTGAGACTTTTAGCTGGAAATAATTATGCCACTTATTTACAACGAATACCAAAGCGACTTCCGCCTGGCCCTGTGGTCGCTAACCGAGCCATTAAGCTTTTTTGAAGAAAAAGCCAACATGTCGTTGACCGATAAAAATGCGTATGCACAAATAAAAAACGAGGCACGTAAACGCGAATGGCTGGCCGTAAGGGTCATGCTTAAAGACATACTCGGTTTTTGGCCCAGTATAGCCTACACCGAAACTGGAAAACCAATCCTGCAAAACCATTCACGCCACCTGAGTATTTCACACTCAAAATCAATGGTTGGGATTTTACTGTCAATCAATCCGTACGCCGGGCTCGATATTGAAAACACCAACCGCAGCATCGAAAAAGTGGCTAAACGGTTTTTGGGCGAAAAAGAACTCAAGTACTTAACAGACACCACATCGAAATATAGCCGCATTATATTATGGTGCGCCAAAGAAGCCATATTTAAAGCCGTAAATGAGACTAACATTCGTTTCTCAACTCAAATTTACATTGAAGAAGTAAGGGAAGACGGCATTATTAATGCACATTTTTACTCCCAAAAAGAAAACATTGACTTTACGCTACATTACATTGAAAAAGAAGGACATCTGGCTGTTTGGACAACTTAAAAATGTGAATTTAGGGTGTGTAAAACAATAACAACATACCCCAAAGTAATATCAGTCACAAAAAACATTCGCTTGTTTTTATTGTTTTGATGTTTGATTACGTATGATAAAACAAAACCAAAAGAATAATGAATCGAACTCAACCACATATACTGGTCATTTTTGGGGCCTCGGGCGATTTAACAAAACGCAAGCTCATCCCGGCTGTTTATAATTTACATCAAAAAGATTTACTCGGTCACCCATTTGCCATTTTGGGCGTTAGCCGTACAAAAATGGATGATAAAGAATTCAGGGAAAAAATGCGCGAGTTCCTGCCAAATGATGATACTATATCCGACTTTATATCGCACTTGCATTATCAGCCTATCCAAACGGCCGAAAAAAGCGATTACCCGAAATTAAAAAAACGCATCGACCAGCTCAAAGAAAAGCTGGGTGCACCCGGTAATATTGTTTTTTATTTATCAACGCCTCCATCACTCTACAATCTTATCCCTGAGTATCTTGAAAGTGTTGGCTTGAACACCGAAAACGATGGTTTTAAAAGGCTGATTATTGAAAAACCGTTTGGAACAAATTTAAAAACAGCACGGGAGTTAAATAAAGACCTACTCAAATACTTTAAAGAAGAACAACTATACCGTATTGACCATTATCTTGGCAAAGAAACAGTACAAAACCTAATGGTCCTCCGTTTTTCCAACAGCCTGTGGGAGCCGTTATGGAATCACAAATACATTGACCATATTCAAATTACCTCGGCAGAGAGCCTGGGGGTAGAAAGCCGTGGTGGGTATTATGACGACTCGGGCGCATTGAAAGATATGCTGCAAAACCACCTTTTACAACTGGTTGCAATGGTTGCAATGGAACCCCCTACAATTATCGACGCCGATGCTATACGAAACGAAATGCTGAAAGTATTTCAGTCGCTCAGGCCACTTAAACGGGAAAGCCTCAACGAAACACTGGTGCGGGGACAATACACCGCATCGAAAATTAAAGGAAAACCCACAAAAGGTTACCGCGAAGAAAAAGGGGTAAACCCTGATTCGCGGACAGAAACTTTTGTTGCCATGAAACTTCATATCGACAACTGGCGATGGGCGGGCATACCATTCTATATACGTACAGGTAAAAAAATGCCTACGCGGGCAACTGAAATCGTCATTAACTTCAGGCCCACACCTCACCATTTATTCGACACAATGGACATCAGCATCACGAAACCAAATCAGTTAATTATACGTATCCAGCCCGATGAAGGCATACTCCTGAAAATGGGGTTTAAAGAACCTGGTGCCGGATTTAACGTACAACCGGTTGACTTGCGTTTTCACTATTCAGACTTGTCTGATGCATACGTCCCAACAGCATACGAGCGATTGTTGCTCGACTGCATCCAAGGCGATGCTACCTTATATGCCCGTGGTGACAACGTGGAACAAGCCTGGGAATTTGTACAGCCCATTCTCGATGAATGGAAAGAAAACCCCGATTTCCCCTTACACGGATATCCGGCCGGAACATGGGGGCCACACGAATCGGAAAAGCTTATTGCCAACGAAGTGAACGGATGGCGCTATCCTTGTAAAAACCTGGCCAACGACGGGAAATATTGTGAGCTGTAGACTGTTAGATTTTAGACCTTAGACATGAGAAGTGTATTGAATTATATTGCAAATACACGAATACCCTGTTTTGTAACAGTTAACAAAAAACAACGAAGTACTATAATAAAGAATTGACATGAACCAGAGCATCAAAATATTTGAAGACATCGGGCAAATTGCTGAAGAATTTGCTTCTACCATACAAAAACTTGCACGAAAAAATGAAAACAATTCCGTTCACATAGCCCTTTCGGGAGGCTCAACACCCAAGGCAATTTTTAAATACCTTACTGAAAATTACGGCACAAAGCTCAATTTTACCAACCTTCACTTTTGGTGGGGCGACGACCGCTGTGTGCCCCCAAACCATGATGATAGTAATTTCAAATGGGCAAACGAACTTTGGCTGTCACCAACTGGTTTTTCCAACACACAAATACACAGGGTAAAAGGGGAAAACAACCCCCAAGATGAAGCAAAACGATACTCTGAAGAAATCAAAAAATATGTCCCGACTGAAAGCGAATGGCCTGTATTCGACCTTATTGTTCTCGGATTGGGGGAAGACGGACATACAGCATCAATATTTCCAAACCAGATGGGACTTTTAGAATCAAACCACATTTGTGAAATTGCAACACACCCACAATCCGGACAAAAACGTGTTACTTTTACCGGCCACTTAATCAACAACGCACAAAATATTATTTTTCTGGCCACGGGGATATCAAAAGCCGACAAAGTAAAACAAGTAATTGACGAACGGGACATTTCATTACCCGCCACCCACATCAAAACAGCCAAAGGCAAGGTTACCTGGTGGATTGATAACGATGCAGCTGAATTTATAGGAGAACTGTAAATCTTTTATTTCACACTATTTTTTCGTAATTTGAGTATCGGCATTTAATAACTATATGATAATAGTCATTAATGCATATTTAAATGACTATTTTCTATAATTGCAACCGTTAAAACACATAAAACATCTACAAAATGACTACAAATAAAACTTTTGGAGCCGGAATCGATAACGAAAAAAGCACCATTAACAACAAAAAGTTTATTCAATACATTAACCTGAAGCTCGCAGCCCTGGGTTATCCATATTTTCAAGATGAGCGTACTTCGCAATTTATGGATTTTGCCAGTCCA
Organism: Bacteroidales bacterium; assembly: GCA_041694375.1. Taxonomy (GTDB): domain Bacteria; phylum Bacteroidota; class Bacteroidia; order Bacteroidales; family Prolixibacteraceae; genus Roseimarinus. Next base: position 3,632 of record JASMTI010000271.1, read on the forward strand.
CTGCTAAATAACTTCAGGGAAAAGTCACGGATACTATCAGAACATCTTTCGCCGGTTGGAAAACGCATACAGGACTTTATTGATGAATACCTGCAAGAAGTGCCCGATGTAAAAGACATCAAATTGCCCCAAAACACTTTTGTTCTTGATACGCACGGATTGGCACGCAAAATGTCCCTCCCCCCAAAAACCGATAAATTTGAATCGGATATTGTACATACATACCGAACCTCGCAAGGCATTTTGCACAATCCCAAATCGGATAAACGCACAACAAAAGGCGTTTTTCATGTTTGCGAAGGTGGCCTCCCAATTGCTGATGACAAAAAAGCAGTGCCCAAAATAGCATTCGCTCGATTGTTAAAAGAAGCATTTAACCCGCCTAAAGAATTAATGCAACTTCCGTATACCAACAACGAAGAAAAGAAAGCCGAACTTTTTGTCAGCCTTATGCTACGCCCGATAGTGGTACCAGAAGTACCCGGCATCAATAAAGAGAAATCGATGGAGGTTCGCTTTTTCGCACCCGGAAACTTAATCGGCAACCTCGACTTTGTTGAATCGATATTCGGGAATGCCGGTGACCCGCACTTGCCCGAAAACGATGCCGCTTTAGACCCCGAAGGCTGGACTGGCCATACCGGTTGCGTTATACTGGCAACGCACCTTATCAACATGAAAAAGAAAGACCTGGGATTGCCACATTTCGATTTTGCAACCGAACGTCAACGCCGTGACGGCATGTGCTGGAAAGACGAAGACGAGCTTTATAACGATGGCCAGGCTTTTAAAGCCACGGCACGGGATAAACGTGGCGTAGTTATTACCATTATTGCCGATAATTATTTTGGTTATTGTAAAAAAGAGGTAAAAACCCAAATTAGCTATTCAGCCAACTTATACGGCCAGTGCGAAGAAGAACATGCTGGTGGCGCTATTGCTTATCCAAGTTATGATTTAGGCGAACGCTACCGGCCCCACAATACGGTAAAAGGTGATGTGTTCAATTTTAAACAATTAATGGAGGAATACGAATCATTTATCGAGCAGATGCCCGAAGGTCATGGCCGCGATAAAAAATACCCGAATATATTGTATGTTCCCGAAAATTCTAATTTTAACCTGTATGAACAATCGGTTACATGGAAAGAGGAAAATAAAAAAGAAAAAGGCATCAAATTACTGCCCCAAAATTACTACGTCTTGCCCTCGGGCTACAGGATTCAAATGAAAAAACGACTTAACGGTCACCACTGGCACCTGGTAGGCACTGTTGCCGAAGGCACATTTTGCCATAAACCCTGTACCGTTTCGGGTGGTGGAAAATCAGAAATATCAAAATCGATACAAGATGCGATGATACAAGGTTCTGTCATTGTATCTGACCTTAAAAAAGATTTGGAAAAAGTTGAAGAAATAATGAATATGGATTTCTCAACCCGTTTCAAAGAACATCATGTTTATTCTAAAGACGAGCCACCACGTTCAATTCTAAGCTCAAGACGTTCGCTTGGTTCCGTAATTAAATTACTAACACCATCTGACGAGTATAGCGACGAATATAACGAGTGGTTAAATTCAGTACCACAACGCATTAAAGACCTAATATACATTGTTAAACGTCGTTACCATACCGAATGGGACAAACACTGGAAGGAATATTTCTCGGTAGATAAAGTAAATGGTGTTGCCGGAAATGAATTAAAATTCATGGACCGAAAATTAATAACCAATTACTTACGTGTAGGGCACGATACTGATAAATCATGGCGCATTTTCCAAATCCGGCAGGATTTCTATGCAGCACAAAAAGTACAAACCGAAGATGATATCTCAGCTTCAACTATTGTTAGAAGCGATATGCTAAAAGGATTAAGCAACCGCTACAATAACCAAAGTGTGAAAATACTAACAAATTGTGAGTCCCGCTTATTCCAACGCCCCGATGATTGTGTAATAAAAGGTTACGACAAACAGGCCGAAGCCGACCTGGCAAGCCCCAATACGTTCTTATCGAACTTTGAACCACTTACACGCGAACAGGTTAAGGAGATAAAAGAAGATACCATTGGATTTGACCATTACACACAACCGGTTAAAAATCTTATCAATAATTTCCTTGATAATGAAAAGCCCCAATATTTGGTTGTTCCATCGGAGCCCCGCCTGGTTGATGGCGTTCCGTCGGCAAACCCAAGGTACCTGCAAATCCGGCCTGATATTGTAAACCCGGCAGATAAATATTTGTCGGAAACATGTACACGCATTTATCGTAAAATACCAAGCGACAAACCGCTTTACCTGCCTGTAAACGCGGTATTGCCAGGCAGACGAAACAACCCGGCCGACGAGAAAAACAATGTGCCTCCACTGGCTATTTATAACCCAATTCATTACCAGGAATTACCTGAATTGTTTATCGACTTTATTTGCAGTATTACCGGCAAATCGCCCTCAACAACCGGATTTGGTTCTGAAGGAGCACTCACAAAAGGACCGTTCAATAATTTGCTGCCAGCTGCCGACTTAAACAATGCTTTGTTATCGTATATTTTAACCGGTTACAAACCATTCTCAACCGCTGCCGGGTATGTTGGGCCAAAATATAAAGTTGACCACGATGTAAGCTTACTCATCCCCGAAGTTATTTCAAGAATGGGCGTTAAGGAACGTGACCCCGATTACTTAATTGAAAATGGCTATTTTGAAAAGGTTGAAGACTTTGAATACAAAGGAAAACCAATTGAAGCAAGCCTGCTGGGGTACCGTATTACCAAAAAATTTGTTCGTCACTTTCTAGGACGGATATTCAGCAATCCCGACGCAGTATTCTCAGATGACATGCTACATCCGGAACTTCAGGACATGGCTACATTTGCCAGCTCAATCAACAACCTTTCGGTAACACAAAAACGGGTTGCCAAAGGATTTATGAACGACGGCACTTATGAAGAGCTTTGCCCACCACTCCAAGCATTGGTAAGCATCATGACCAATGGTGAATATAATGGGATGAAACGTGAAGATAATGAATTCAGGAAAATGTTCACACGCGATTATGTAATGAACAGCGAGTGGTACAAAAAAAGGTTGGTATGCAAACAACAAAAAGACATTGCATATTGGGAAAACAGCATCGATTATTTAAAAAAGGTAATTAATGAGCCTAATTACAAGGAGGCTGCCGAACGCATGAACCTTAACACTGAGCTTAACAATGCAATAAACAAACTCAAGGAAGTAAAATCGGATGAATACCTTGATAGTTTATATGGCACTATTGGAGCCGACCCTTTGGATGTAAAATGCTAATAAGATAGGCATTACAAGCAAACTCTATATGACGTGATTTGGGTGTCAAATCACCAAAAAAATAACAAGCCTGGCTTTCGTCAGGCTTTTTTTATACAATGCTTTAAAAATATTTCACGGATTAGCTGTCATCTACTCTGCGCTCTCTCGATTCTCTGGTGTGGAATATTTTTTATTCAATACTGTCCGGTTAAAATCAGGTCATTGCGAGCGCAGCGAAGCAATCTTTACAAAGCATCTTTACTTAACCGGACAACAATGATTTTTTTATTCAATTTCTTCGAGCATAGCATTTATGGCTTTATATGTTTTTTCTTTAAGAACCGTATAATCATCATCAATTATTGGCTCACCAAAACATACAGTTACCTTGGTAAAAGGTTTCCAAAATTGACGAAAAAAGTGCCATACAAATAAATCGTTGCCCACCCAGGCATTACGTGTGTCAGAATAACTTATAGCACATGGCACAACAGGCACACCAATTTCAGAAGCAGTTTTAAACGTACCCTTTTTAAAGTTTTTTGTTCCGGGACCTTCAAAAGTGGTCCCTTCGGGAAAAACAGTTACCGGGATACCATCATCAACCCTCTGCTTTATTTTATTCATCGTTCCAATCATACTCCGCAAATCACTACGTTTAACCGAAATAATGCGAAAAGCCTTCATGGCCTGCCCAATTATTGGCCAACGCCTTAATTCAGCCTTGGCAACAAACGTTGCAGGAACATAGGCTGCCATCACAAAAATATCGATATAACTACGATGATTGGGCATCATCAAAAAGCTTTCAATTTTTGGAACGGTATTCTTTTCAACCCTGACACCTAAAATAAAAAGAATTAATCTCCCCCATAACCTTGACGTAAAGAATTTAAAACGACCTTTTTTCCGGGTAAGTAAATCTTCAGCAAAAAGAATGACGAGCGCAATCAAACTTACCACAAACATCATAACAAATCGCAACAAAGCCAAAGGAGATAAAAAAAATTGAAAAAATAGTCTCATTTTTATGTTTTGGTATAAAAACCCCTTATTTTTTTACAAATGCACTTAAAAAAACGCATTTTTATTCAAAAAACATCATGTTTTTCAATGCAAATAAAAAAAAATCAATAAACAAGTATTATCTTTCACATATATTTCAATTTATAAAGAATAAATTACAACCATGAGATTACTAATTCAACCCGACTACGACAATGCATCGGCATGGACAGCAAATTACATTGCCCAAAAAATCAACCAACACAATGAAAAACGCCCATTTGTACTTGGCCTGCCAACAGGGTCTTCTCCATTAGGAACATATAAGGCACTCATTGAGCTAAACAAAGCAGGAAAGGTATCGTTCAAAAACGTGGTAACCTTTAACATGGATGAATACATTGGTATCCCCGAGGACCACCCCGAAAGTTATCATTCGTTTATGTGGAATAACTTTTTCAATTATATCGACATCGAAAAAAATAATGTGAATATACTAAATGGCAATGCTTCTGACCTTGAGGAAGAATGTACAAGTTACGAAGAGAAAATTGAAGATTTTGGCGGCATTGACCTGTTTTTGGGCGGCATTGGTCCCGACGGGCACATTGCATTTAACGAGCCGGGGTCATCGTTGAGCTCCCGTACCCGGGTAAAAACCCTAACAAAGGACACCATTATAGCCAATTCGCGCTTTTTCGATAATGATATTGCCAAAGTGCCTAAAACAGCCCTGACTGTTGGTGTGGAAACCGTACTCGAAGCTGCCGAAGTGCTCATTATTGTTAACGGGCACAATAAGGCACGCGCTTTAAAACACGCTGTAGAAGAAGGCATTAACCACATGTGGACCATCAGCGCCCTGCAAATGCACCCCAAGGGCATTATTGTGTGCGACGAAGCTGCTTGCGAAGAATTAAAAGTTGGCACTTACCGCTACTTTAAAGATATTGAGAAAGATAATATTTAATTTGCACCCCCAAAACAAGGGCTTTTTTATCCTCAGAAATGTACTAAATCAGTCTTAATCGCCCAGTAACGATGCCATTCGTTTCGATATAAAACGGTTGGCAAATTTTGGATAGAATCGATATAACAAGTTTGTCATTTTAGCATCGCTGCCTACAAATACCCTGAATTTGTTTTTCTCGATAGCATCGATTATTATTTGAGCGGCTTTAACCGGCGATAAAGGTTTAAACTTGCTTTTCGAGTCGGAATTATCCTCATTACGTGGCATTTCGAGACCCGAATTTTTGGTAATATTGGTATCTATAGCACCCGGAAAAGCAATGCCCACATTAACATTTGTATTTCGTAGCTCGGCATACAAAGCTTCGGTAAGCAACTTTACAGCTGCCTTAGCAGCCCCGTAGATTCTTTGTCCAGGTACAGGCAAAAATCCACCCATGCTCGAAACATTTAACAAATGAGCCTGCTCACGTTGAAGCAAATGGGGCAAGAAAGCTTTTATCATAAACAATGTTCCGTCAAAATTCACATTACATACCCGCTTCATTTTATCGCAATCGAGGTCGTTTACCTTTACAAAAGGCTGAATAATGCCGGCATTATTTATCAATCCGTCGATGCTTCCGTGCCTGGCAATAATTTTTTCAGGCAACTCATCAACTGCCTCTTTATCGGTAATATCAACTACATGCAACGAAACTTTATCTGCTTTATCGCCGGCAAGCTTTAGAGTCTCGTCCAACGACTGCTTGTTCAAATCTAATGCAGCAACCGAAGCATTACGCTTAAGCAGCTCCAATACCAGCTGACGGCCAATACCACTGCCACCACCACTTACTACTATGTTTTTCCCTTCTACTTTCATACCTAACCAGTTTAAAACATCGACAACGAATACTTTTGCCTGATTAACAAATACATCGATGGTTTTGTTTGTGCAGAAAATTAGGTGAAAGAAGAATTATGAATAAGAGTCGATTGCAGTTTTTACAAACTCTTCCGTCATCATGGTAATTTTCTCAATTTCGGCAATATCAATTCCTTCGGTGTGCAAGCGGTAGCAAAGGTGCTCCATCGACTCGCCTACTTCGATGATGTGCTGGTCGGGGTCGTAAAAGCGCGCTACACGCTGCCTCCAGGGTTGCTCGCGCATGGGATGCACAAATTCAACACCGAAATCGACCAGTCGCTTGTTAAAAGCTTCCATGTCGTCAAACTCAAAGTAAATTTCGAAATTGTTGGCACCAGTGTTAATTTCCTTACCATCGATAAGCTGTGCAAAATGGTCTTGCAGGTGCAGGGAAAAATTGCCTTCAAAAGTAATGTTTTCGCCAAAGTCCATCATCACTTTTTGCCCCAGTACTTTTTCGTAAAAATTACGGGCACGTTGCATGTCGTCCACCACCACCAGCGGGCATACAAATTTTGGTTGTTTTTGCATATCATATTTCATTCGTTTATATTGTTCATTTTTCAAGGCAACTCATAGCCTGCCCCGATTTATCGGGGGAACTCGCATATAATTCCCGATGCTCGGGACAATCTATCTGTGGTTGTGTTTAATGTCTGAATCATGCTCGTTTCATTTAACCACAGAGAACATGGAGTTTTACATAGAGAAAACAGCGTTTATTTTTCAAGGTAGAGCATGGCTTTCTTACATTTCAATAACAGAAATGTTTAGTTGCAGGCTGTGTTGCATTTTTTGCTACATAGCCTGCAACTAAACATTAAAATATTGTGTTTTATAGAATCCTACAACTATTCAAGGGGCATAATTAAGTTCATCAATGCCCTGTCGTGGTTATTAACAATCCTGCATTCGGTATCGAAATACATGGTAGCCCCGTTTTCGGCAGTATAAGTTTCCCACTCGGGCAGTACACCTTCAACATTTGGGTTCGCTGTTTTAACAAAATTTATCCAGGCAGAACTCATTTTGTCGGCCATTTCCCATGCTTCTTCGGTGTTGCCTGTCCAGTCAGGCCTCAGGTCAACAGTGTTAAATGCCAAAGGAATATCCAAACCATGGAAAGAACCTTTTGTGCTATCGTCAACCGCACTTTTCCATGCCAGAAAATAAACATATAATGGGGCGTCCGACTCTTCAGCCCGTGCATCGGCCGTACGAATGGTATAAGGCCTGAAAACTTTATCAACCGAAAGTAAATCCTGTGGTGTGTAATCGGGATATGCCTCGGCAAAGAGCTCAACGTACTTATCGGTATTTTCACCATATTCTTTTGCCAGGCGTTCTTTAGCCTGCTCTAAGGTTAGGTCTTTTTCACCATAAAATGTGGGCATCATCTCGTTGAGTGTGCTTCCCATCATAAGAGGTATATCGTTGGAAATTTCGGCAAAGCCTGGGCTGAAAGGTTGCTGCAGCAAAATATCACCATCGACCGAGGGGGCAAAGCCATACATCGTTGATGATCCGGGCTTACGGGTTCCTGATAGTTCTTTTATTGCATCATTTCCAGCTTTTACAAGATCGAGATAAGGAATTGTAGCTAACTTATCAACTTCGGCTGGTGTAAGCCCCAGTTTTTCGATAACGGCCAACGCAAGTTTTTGCGATTTCTCTTTTGTCATCGTATTTATGAGGGTCCCACTTTGGATAATTGCTTTGTGGAACAAACCTTTTGCGGCAGGCATACACATGAGGGTGCCGACTTTTCCACCGCCCCCTGATTCACCAACAATGGTTACATCAGATGGGTTGCCACCAAAATTTGCAATATTATTTTGTACCCATTCAAGGGCTTTCACAATATCGAGCATACCGACATTGGCCGATTCTGAATATTTTTCGCCATAAGCAGATAAATCAAGGAAGCCAAGAATATTTAACCGATGGTTTACCGAAACAAACACCACATCACCTTTTTTTGCGAGGGCTTCGCCATAGGTCATTGGGTCGTTACTGGCACCAACGTGAAAACCACCACCATGCAACCAAACCATTACCGGACGTTTTCTGTTATCACTAATACCTTGTGTCCAGACATTTACACTAAAAAGTTCTTTCTCATTTTGAACAGAATCGGGATACCAAGGCACAACCTGTTTGGCAACTGGTCCAAATTCAGTACATTCACGAACCCCGTCCCACGCATCGGGATCCTGTGGTGGCATAAACCGCCCGGCTGTAGCATAAGGTATCCCTTTAAAGGCATATACACTTTCACTTTCGTTAAAACTGCCGGACACATCACCTGAAGTGGTCTTAACAACAGGCTCCTGGCTTGTGTTGGTCTTTGGGTTGCATGCAGTAAAACAAAACCCACCTGTAACCATTAAGAGGAAAACTAAATTTTTAATTCGTTTCATAGTTTAATATAGTTCGTTTAAAAGATTAAAAATATGATTAAATTTTATTATTTCTATCTTTTTCACAACATGTATTATCACGAAGCATGTCCAACCACCTGTGTATATATTACTTTCTGATCCTCAGAAAGCATCATCTGTTGATGAAGCAATGGCCGGTTTACAAGCCCAAGAACAGCCGTAATTAGTCCAGCCGCAGCACAATACAGGTACACGTTTTGGCTGATAAACCCGGCATCGGCCGATGCCGTTATCAGTTTATCCTGTTCACTTTTAAAGAACAAACTCTTCATTTTTATAAAATCGGCTACATAAACCAGCCCGAGCGGAGCGGAACGCATTATTTTTTGTGTGCCAATAAATCCTCTGATATCTTCGGAATGAATTTCTTGGAGGTTGTGCAGTGTTTCGCTATAATGATACAAGCCACTTTTCAAGACCACATAAATTCCTATTTCCTGCGAGTTGCACGCCGAGGGGGCTGTACGTTTGCTTTTGTTACGCTTTGTTTCTGGCTGGGTTATACCGCACGCAGCCCACAACAGGTTTGATGTCTCTTGTACTGTAAGTGGTATATCTTTCCATTTGCATTTAGTACGGCGCAGGGCAAGTGCTTTCATCAATGGAAAATCGAAATCTGTTTGCGGTGGAGGTAAATTTATTATTTCCATAAAACCATTCTTTAAAAACAAAACTATATTGTTTTAAAATGATTTACAGCATTATTCAATAACAATTTTAAAATACAATTGACGTTTAAGCAGTTACAAACGTCACAAGAGAACACATTAAAAACAAATAAATTTTTAACATGAACAAAAATCGGTTCAATTTCAACATATCAATAAGCCAAAAAAAGCTATGAAGCTCTTAATAAGCAACACAGCCTAAATCGTATTATTATCCCCTAAACACACTTCTTATTTGCGACGGATCAGAGATAATATCAACCCCAGAACAGCACCAACACCACCTGAGATGAGTATATTTTGGCGCATTTGTTCCAACCCGGCAATATTTCTCCCTATAGATTCGAGCACATTTTCTGATTGGCTAAAAATGGCACTTATATTAACATACTCACCGGATATCCGTCCAAATATAAGGTAACCTAATACCAAACCAATCAATAAGAAAATTAAAATAAACAGTATTGATTTCTTCATAATATATGTGTTAAAATGTTTACTTAAACAATTCAAGATATGCTTTCATATATTCAGGCAAATCAACCGGAGTTCGGCTCGAAACAAGGTTTTTATCGACCACAACAGGCTTATCAACCCAGTTTGCCCCTGCATTCACCATATCATCCTTAATAGCGCCCACACTGGTCACCTTACGTCCTTTCAAAATATTGGCAGAAATTGTAACCCAACCGGCATGACAAATTATACCTATAGGCTTCCCGGCTTTGTCCATTTGTTTTACAAAATCCAAAACTTTAGGGTAACGGCGCATCTTGTCGGGTGCATAACCGCCGGGGATAATCAACCCATCATATTCATTCACATCCAATTCGTCATAACCAATATCGGCGGTGGCCGGAACGCCATTTTTACCGGTGTAGTGATTACCGGGTTTCTCACCTGCCAAAACAACTTCAGCGCCTGCTTCGCGTAATCGGATAACCGGATACCACAATTCCAGGTCTTCAAAAATCTGATGTATGATCGCTACGAATTTCTTGTTTTTAAGTTCCATAATCATTTATTTTTATAAACAATAACCAAAAATGGGTGTATAATGTTTGAATACAGTTGTTACTTCTTCAACGCTGCCTTGCTAAAAATATATTCAGGAATTTCCACATTTAATTCGATTTTGGTTATGCTATATTCGGTGCCACCGCCTTGCTTGAGCATGTCTTTATACACCATGGTACGCGGGAACCATCGACCGGAAACTTTCTCCACATTACTCATTTCGAGGCGCTTGAGCAACTGCCCGCTTTTGGCATACATCTCTTGTTTAAGCGGGACAAAACGTTCGGTATCGACCCACATTTTTTGGCTGTGGTAAGCCACATCATCAACCGTGGCTTCAAGATAAATAATGTAAGTTTCCCGGCCGTCAATAATGTCTTTACCCCCGATGGTAGCCGCATAGGTATCGGTAAGTTTGCGGTCGTCCATCATGTCTTCGTACGACAGGTCGCTGCCCATTACACTTTGGCGCAGCATGTGCCCCGATATTTGAATGGTGCGGTCGGTGCCCGGCGAATAAATCCACAGTTGGTTTTCGAGTTTCAGCATTTTGGTACCGGCATCGCGTGCCGGGGAGAGGTACTCGGTAAATGCTCTTTCATCGCCCACAGCGTAAGTTCGTGTGGTCATAGTTCTCGAATTGCGTTTCCCATGAATGGTAATGGTCGATTCCATCATGCGATTTTCAGATGAAAGGTTTTGGTCAACCTTTTTAAGTATTTCGTTGGCATCGGGGGCCGCAAAGCCGGTGAATGCCAGAAAAAGGGCTACAATTATTGTTAATGTCTTCATATTCAATATATTTTAAACCTTATGAGGCCTGTACTACAATTTTTTAACTTCGTTCACAATTTGTGACAAACCACAAACCGTAACATTTTTTTTAATCGGATAACTATCGTTTATGGGTGCTACCACCCAAACATGCTCTGGCTGAATATCATCTATTACCGTCCAAAAGCCTTTCGTTAATTGTGGGGCAGTCGATGCTTTGCATTCAATGGCAATTTTCCGGTCGCCTTTCACCATCACCAAATCAATTTCATCGCCGGTAGCTGTTCTGTAGAAAAAAGGATGCCATTCGGGCATTTCGGCAATCACATTTTCAATAACAATTCCCTCCCACGAACTGCCAAAAACCGGATGCCCCAAAAGCTGGTTGAAATCGCTGATTTGCAAGAGTTGATGAAGCAAACCCGAGTCGCGAATATAAACTTTAGGTGATTTTATCAAGCGTTTTTTTACGTTGATTATATAAGGCTCCAACGACCTGACCAGAAAAGTTTGCTCGAACAAATCGAGGTAACGCCGTATGGTAGGATGCGTTACCCCCATCGATGCAGCCAACTTATTCGAATTAAACAGTTGCCCCTGCATGTGCGAAAACATGGTTAACAAACGCCTGATTTGCAGCGAAGGTAATTGCACCCCAAGCTGGGGCAAATCGCGTTCAATGTATGTTCGGATAAAATTCTCACGCCATAACCGACTTGCTTCGTCGTTTTCGGCCAAATAACTTTCAGGAAAACCGCCCCTGGAAACATAATCGTTCATCGAGTAAGGTTTTACTTCATTCCCAATTAGCTCAGAAACAAGAAAAGGGGTAAGTTCCACAAAACCAATTCTTCCGGCTAAAGTTTCAGAACTACTTTGAATTAATTGCGGCGATGCTGAACCTAAAATGATAAAACGACCCTTTTGCCTGTTCGAATCGATTATACTGCGCAAATCGCTAAAAAGTTCAGGCATTTGCTGGATTTCATCCAAACAAATTACCGAGTCTTCATTGTTTCGGAAAAACAGCCGGGTATCGCTCAGTTTATTCACATCTTCCATGTTTTGAAGGTCTAAATAAACCAACGAATCAATCTTTCGGGAGAGCATTCTCACCAAAGTAGATTTTCCACATTGCCGAGGACCGAGTATCGCTGTAACCGGAAATACTTTTCGGTTCATCTCAACCACCTCGGCATATTTCCTATTAATTAATTTTTGCATTTTGAAAGTCTCATTTACAATTTGCAACAAAGTTAGTTAATTTGCACTAAACCAGCAATTTTTCGCAATCGCTTTAAGCCCCTCCTTGGGAGGGGTTGGGGAGGCCTTACGCCTCCAACTCTTTAAACAATTGCGAGGTTTTGCGTTTAAAAATTCCAATCCCGGCCAATGCTGCTCCAATTACGGTTGAAAGCAATCCCGGAATAAATCCAATATAATAAGTATCAGGTGTTATACGAGCTTTTATTTGAGTAGGCATCATCATGGTAGCACCTTCGAGCATGGCCGACATATCGATAGGATAAGTTTGCATTAACCACGAAAAAAGCAAGCCAAAAGCAGTTCCCAATATGGTTCCTAACACTCCAATCACAAACGATTCGTATATGAGCGTATTAAACACATGGCGTTTCTCTTCGCCCATGGCCAGCCGAATACCAAACTCGCCATAACGGCGTAAAGCACCCAACAAACCTGCATTCCAAAGCACCAAAGCCATAGCAATAACAAACACCATCGAGATATATACTGTCCAAACATCGACCAAAGCAACATACTGCCCCATCGTTCCCTGCTGGGCAAGGGTTTTCATTACCGGGGCATATTCATCTTCGGTTTCGGCATAAACTGCATTAAATTCCGATGCAATGGCTTTGGCTTCATCGTTATCATAAAAGCCATCCGGCAAAAAGCCAATCAACTCACCCACAGCATCTTCCATATTAAGAGCCATACGCGCATCTTCAATATCGACCAACAGTGCGCCCCTGTCCATTTGTTCAACACCAAAAATTACGGTACCGGCTAAGGTAAAATTATAAAAAGCCATGCTTCCGTACATGGTTGAACCAATAAGTGTAAACTCATCTCCAGGCTTAAGCCCCAGGTTTTGAGCAAATTTTTCACTTAACAATGCCTGTCCGGGCTTGGTAATTAAACTACCACGCACCAGCGTTTTTTCAATATCCATGCGCTCAACCTCGGCACTTTTAGCCGACAGAAAATCGAGTGCCATTCCAAAAGCCGGTCCCTGCGAGCGTGTTTCTCCATTCTCGTCGGGTACATCGACCAAACCACCAAACTGAATACGCGGCGACCAAACCACATCAGGGAACATTGCATTTAGCTTATTGGTCAATTCATCAACCTCAAGCAATGCCAGGTCGTTAGGCATTTGGTTCATTTCCTCGGCATAAGCACGGGTCATCACTTTTACATGCCCATGGGTAAAACGGGCATTCATTTCGATGGTATCGCCCATATAGCCTGTAACAAACGCGTGCATAAACACGGTAAGCATTACTCCTACAGCTACGACCAAAACCGGAATTCGGCTGCGGCTTTTATCGCGCACCAGACCTTTTATTAGAAATTTTATCATTGTATTTTCCCCCTTAAAGCTTCAGTTGGATTCATTTTTGCAATTTTTCGTGAAGGCCAGTAACTAACAATGGAGGTTACAACAACAATAATGAGCGTTGTTGATACTACTAACCCGACACTATAAACCGGATATAGCGTTTGTGCCATAGCCATCCCAAATTCACTTACGTCAATTGGCATGGTCCAGCCCACTTTTGCCTGCCATGCCAGGAAAGGAAGCCCGTAGGCCGCGGCAACCAATGCAGCAAGGATTGAGTGCATTGCCCCTTCAACAGTGAACAAACCAACCACCTGCCTGCGTGTATATCCCAGGGCAATGTAAGTTCCAATTTCTTTTTGCCGCCTGAAAATTGAAAGCACCTGGGTATCGAAAATTGCCAACATTGCGAGTAAAATCAGTATAAAATAAAACACCGACTGCCCTGCGGTTTTGGTTTCAATCATATCATCCACCGAACTGGTGAGTTCGCTTTTCTCTTTCAACACGAAGTTGTCGATGTTCTCAAATTGTGCCGCTTTTGAAGCAAACGATTCGTTGAACGTAAAAATGGTGGCCTCATCATCAAGCAGTGCCATTTCCTGTAGTTTCTCTAGCGGAATATAAACCTGGCCGGTTTCGATGGCCGGTACGTTTGATGAAAATATTTCCACAATTTCAATGTCAGTAGCATCAAAAGTACCCCGCTCATCACGCCATCGCAATGTAACATGGTCGCCAACACCCAGTTTCATATCCCGTGCCATTAGATGACCAATCATTGCCGGAACCGCATCAATAATTGTATCGAGCTTTTGTGATGGCAGTTCCAGTATTTTTTGTCCAACTTCAATGCCTTTTATCATAACTGACTGCATGCGCCCTTGTGGATACACAGTACCCTGGACAATGAGCATCGGGACGATTTCACCCTTTTTAATGGGTCCATGAAAGGCCATTGGGATATTGGCACAACTTTCATCCAGTGTAAATGGGTCGTATGGGTCGTAGTTTTCGTGCCAGAACTGCCCTGCACCAATCTGCCAGTTGGTCATATCGGTTTTAGCCTGATGGTCCCAGCCTACCATAATGCCTTTCATCCATATAATAACCACAAACGAAAATGAAAGCACCAGTACGTTGAGCCAGGTACGCAAACCCGCACCAATCAGGTTACGGTACGCCAGTTTTATTGCTAACCACATAACGCTTCGTTTTTAATTATTTACAAGTTCATCCTTATCAACCAATCCATCTTTTAGAAAGATTTTTCGTTTCAGGTATCCAATCACCTTTTCGTCGTGCGTGGCAAAAAGGAACGTGGTTTTGAGTTCGCGGTTAAGCTTTTCCATTGTTTTAAGTATGTTGTGCGAGTTGGCCGCATCGAGGTTTGCTGTAGGCTCATCGGCCAGCACTAAAGACGGGCGTTTAACCATGGCACGTGCAATAGCCACCCGCTGGCATTCACCTCCCGAAAGTTTGGGTGGTTTAGATTTCACTTTGTCGGTAAGCCCCACCCACTCGAGGGCATCCATCACCATTTTTTTGCGCTCGGCAGCAGTGTAGTTCAGCAGTAACAGCGGGAATTCAACATTTTCGAACACGGTGTGTACCTGCAATAAATTATAACTTTGAAAGATAAAGCCGAGACTTTCCTTCCTTAAGCGCGCAGCACCTTTGGCACTGAGTTTACTCACCGACTGCCCCAAAACAATGGCCTCGCCTTCGGAGGGCGAATCGAGCGAACCCAAAATATTGAGCAACGTTGTTTTACCCGAACCGCTGGGACCTATCAGCCCGGCAAATTCGCCTTTCCCAAACTCCAGGTCGATGCCTTTAAGGGCGGTAAACTCACCTTTCCCCATGGGGAAGCGTTTGATGAGTTTTTCAGTTTTGATGATTTTTTCCATAATTATAAGTCATTGGTCAATAGTCATTTTTATTCAATCATCAGCAAGTTTAACCCTCACCAATGACTAATGTCTCAATGACTAATGACTAGCATTATTTGTATCCCCGTTCCGGCAAACAGGTTCACCTCGTTGGCCGTGAGCGGGATGTTATAATTCTTTGGGTTGCTATACCCCATTGCATAGAACGTGAAGCGACGGAACTGATGGTTCCAGGTCACAAGGTTGTATATATCGCTGTTATTCCAATCGTAATAAAACATGGCACTCAGTTTATCGCTAAAGCCCATAGGATAATTTACCGAAAGGGTCGAAAACGAATATGGATTTTTCATAACGAAAGGGGTTTCATCATAAGCAAAAAGCAACTGCTCAAATACCATGTTCAGGCCATTGCCCACTCCAAATGTGTAATCGGCACCCATACATGCCGAAACCTGATTGGTAAATATGCCCATGCTTTTGCTTTTTTGCATCCATGCTGCCTCAAACCATAAGCCAACACCAAGGTCCCATTTCCCATCGAGGCCAAAGCGGTTTTCGTTTACAATTTCAACAATTGCAGGTATTTCGCCCATGCCACTTTTATCGACCTCGCGGTTGTGGTACGAAAAGGCCACTTCGCCTTTTGGTACAGGCAATTGCAAGCGCCCACCAAACTCAGGTCGTTGTTGGCTGGTATTGCCAATCTCCCATGTCTTCGCTTCTTTGTTACCATACAATGCCCACAGCCATACGTTTGCATTGTTCAGAAAATAATAGCGCCCAAGTATGCCCCACACCCCATCGGTAAGTTGCAGGGGGTCGCGCGGGTCAATTTTATCGAACCACATCAGCGGACGAATCATCGAAGCCGAACCAAAGTTGATTTTTTGTAAGCCGGCCCTTATTTCAAGCTGCCGGTTCGAGTAGCGCATCCACAAACGGTATGGTTTGATTTTACCGCGGGAGTATAATGTATCAAAAGGAAGCACCCCAAGCGAACCGTTAATATTTGCCGAAGCCTCAATATCGAAAAGCCCCTTTGAAACCGTCCCGTATTCAAAATTTAGCTGAGGAATATAACGCGCACCACCCCACAAATCGAGCTCGTTGGCCGGATTGTAATTTGCCCATGCCGAAGCCTGCCCCCTGTAGCTGACATCCTGCGCAAAAACTTTGTTTTCAAAAAATGCAGAAACTACAAGCAATATGAAAATGATTCTCTTCATTGTTTATTAATTTCGTGGCGACATACCATAAGCAAAAAAGCGGGTAAACTCCATCACCAAATCTTCGGGCGAGGGGTATAACGACAACAAATAAGGATCTTCAAGATAATCGTTGATTTTGTTTGCCAGGTACATAAAAAACTCAATCTTCAAATCCTGACGGATTAAGCCTCGTTCTTGCAATTCTTTAAAATCCCCCATCATTTCAAGCCACACCTTTTTAGTTAGCTGCTCAATGTGTTCTTTCAACCCCAGATACTTATCGGTATAAAAATCGGATAGAAATTCAGGACTTATGTCGTGAATCCCTTCCTTTTTCATGTGTAGCATCCTTTCCATCAGCTCCGAAGCCGTTTGTACTTCGTTTTTTAACTTTTTAAATTGCACCGATGCATTTCCAACAACCCTGTCGAGTACTACTTTGGCAACTTCGGTTTTATTATCAAAATGCTTATAAAAAGTCATTTTGCTCACATTGCCCTCCCGGCAAATCTCCTCTATGGTCACTTTTTTGAAACCAAATTTCCAGAAAAGCTTTTGAGCCGCTTCAAGTATATCGTTGTATTTTTTATTTGTTTTAGACATTTATCTATATTTTATACTTTTAAAGTTCATATATACGTTTTTTTTCTTTTTTACAATATTTCGTATGTTTTTTTATTTTCAAATTTGCTTTTTGTTGATTGCACTTTACGTTTTATGTGTTTTTTGTTGATTTGATTTTACATTTTTGTGGAAATACCTTTTGTGGAAATAATTGAAAAATGAGTTCGATAAGGGAATATGGAATAATACCGATAAGCACCGACATGGTGGCTGATGCAATTGGAGAATACCGCTCGCCGGCCGACCGCATCAGCCGTTTGGCAAGGCAAGGCGACCTTATCAGGCTTCGGCGTGGCCTCTTTGTGGTTGCTCCTGAGTTGAGCGGGCAAACCCTTTCGCGCGAGCTCATTGCTAACCACCTGTACGGCCCGTCGTATGTTTCGTTCGAAAGTGCACTAACCTATCACGGCATTATACCCGAAAGGGTACACATGTTAAGGTCAGCCACATTCAAGCGTTCAAGGCAAGTAAAAACCTCTCTGGGTGTATTTCAATATACAACCGTGCCCGAAAGCTACTACCCCATTGGCATTACACAAATGCTTTACGAAGAAGAAAATTATTCGTTTTTGATGGCCGGCCCCGAAAAAGCCGTTTGCGATATGATAACCACCACAAATGGGCTACACATTCAATCGGAACGAGCCATGCGTGAATACCTTTTTGAAGATATGCGCATGGATTTTGAGGACATTGAAAACATTGACTTTAACATAATTGAACAGTGCATTGAACATGGCCGTAGAAGAAGAGAATTGAGGTTTTTACTAAACGTTTTACAAAATGAGCAACCTGTTTGACCAAAATATGGAGCAGGGATTACTTTTTACAACTTGCTGACATGATACATTTCCTACCGAAAAAATAGCTTCCACATGCCACCTATAAATCAACAATTAATAATACAATGCATGCAATTATCTCTTTCAACTTTT
The DNA here is from genome assembly GCA_041694375.1 of Bacteroidales bacterium. GTDB lineage: Bacteria > Bacteroidota > Bacteroidia > Bacteroidales > Prolixibacteraceae > Roseimarinus. The sequence continues at coordinate 21,959 of JASMTI010000271.1, forward strand.
AACCGATTTAAAACTGTTGCTTACCGAGGAATCTCCCATTAACATCGACTAAACTTTTTATAATAAAGCAAATCACGATTATTTTACAATAAAAATTAAAAACCGAGATGTAAAACATCACAGGTAATAACCTATAAATTTTATTATAATCATGAAAAACGCAATCATTTATTATCAAAGTAAAACAGGTACAACAAAAAATTATGCAGAAGAAATAAGTGCATACATTCAAAACAAAAATATTAAAACCCTATGCCTCCCTGTTGATGAATACAATGAAACCATGCACCAAAATGCAGATTTCGTCCTTCTGGGATGCTGGACCAAGGGTCTTATGATATTTTTACAAAGGCCAGATAAAACATGGAGTGAATTTGCAAAGAACATGAACATCTCCAAAAATGCAAAATTAGCCCTATTTGCTACTTATAAAGTCAGAACTGGTAGCATGTTTAAAAATATGAAAAAGCATTTAAATCATTCCGGAGTTCAATCTCTCACAAACTTAAAATCAAAAAATGGAAAACTTTCAGCTGACGATAAAGCCATACTAGACAATTACCTTCTAAGCAATTAATAAAAGCATCAAAGCAAAAATCAATCATTCATGGAAACACAACAACACATATGCCCTTGGTGGCTGGGATACACCTTTATCAACCCTTTGAGAAAATATCAACACAACCCCGATAAAATTTTGGCTGCCCATATAAAACCCGGCATGCATGTACTAGATTATGGCTGTGCCATGGGGTATTTCAGCCTCCACATGGCACGCATGGTTGGAGAAACAGGCAAGGTACATTGCGTGGATATCCAGGTTAAAATGTTGAAAAACCTCGAACGCAGGGCACGCAAAGCCGGATATTCAAATATTGTTTCGAGCTTACTTGTTGGTGAAAATTATGCCCCTAAGGAATTGAAAGACAAAATAGATTTTGCATTGCTATTTGCCGTAGTGCACGAAGTACCCGACCAGCAAAAACTTTTTAACGAGATATATACCATGCTCAAGCCAGGTGGCAAAGTATTGTTTGCCGAACCCCCCGGGCATGTTAAAACCGGCGAATTTGAAGTTTCGGTAGCTAAAGCCCTCCATGCCGGGCTTACCATCAGCGATGAAAAACCTGCACTAAAAAAGCTTGCAGTGATACTAACCAAATAAGCCTGACAGTTAGCCAAAACCAACACGTGCTGCTGATTAGTAGCTGATAATTGTTTAAAATGTATCAATTTTCAACAATTATCAGCTACTTTCGCAACACCATGGCAAACCATCAACAAATAGAGCTTGCAGAAAAACATACTGTGCCGCCGCTTAATGAAGCCCAACGACTGTCGGATTACCTGCCGGGTATTTTCAAAAGCATAAACTCACGCAAAGGCATTAAAAAAGCCATTAAAAAAGGGCAGATAAAGGTGAATGGCAAAACGGGCCACACCGGCGACTGGATTAAAGGCGGCGAAAGCATATCGCTATACCGTGAAAGAGGAATCAATAAAAACTTGCTCATCGAAATCCCAATACCTA
>JASMTI010000272.1:0-10841 GCA_041694375.1 Bacteroidales bacterium
TGTTAATTTTTTTGTACGATAAATGTATCGATACCTTGTTTTCGGGGATTGTAATGTTATACCAATATGGCTCGGCATTAGCCGATGGGTCGTTTTTAATTATTGAATAATCAGGGTATTCAAAAGAAAAAGGGGCACCATTGTTAAAATTACGATAAGACTTTTCGGGAAATTCAATTCGATAGTATCCCCTGGGCTTAGGAGTGTAATTGTTTTTTTTGCAGCCGGTTGTGAAAAAAACAAGCAGTAATAATATCGTTATTTGCCGTAAGTACATATCCATATATTGATTAAAAGGTGCAGTAAAATAAACGAATATTATTCAGGTGGATTGTTAAATACAACTTTTATTTTCTTGATTCTACGTTTGTCAATCGATTCAACAAAGAAGTCAACGCTTTTATACGAAAGTTTTTCGTTAACTACCGGGAAATCGCCTTTCATTTCCAGTAGTAAGCCTGCTAAAGTATCGGCTTCACCTTTGATACTGTCAAAATAGTGGTCGTCAAGCATCGAAATCCTGAAAAAATCGTTGAGTTGGATTTTACCGTCAAAAATAAATGTATTGTCATTAACTTTGGCATGCAAGCTGTCGTCATCGTCAAATTCATCAACAATGTCGCCAACAATTTCCTCTAGAACATCTTCAAGGGTGACAATTCCCGAAGTGCCCCCGTATTCGTCAACAACTACAGCCATGTGGACTTTTGCTTTTTGAAATTCTTCAAGCAGGTCGTCAATTTTTTTGTTTTCGGGCACGTAATAAGGTGGTCTGATAAGGGGGTGCCAGTTGAAATCAGATGTTTGGTCGAGAAATGGCAGGAGGTCTTTAATATATAATACCCCTTCGATGTTGTCGAATGTTTCATTATAAACAGGCATTCTTGAATATCCCGAGTCGTTAATGGTTGCAAGAATGCGGTCAAACGAGATGTTTGTATCAATGGCTGTGACATCAATACGCGGTGTCATTATCTGGTCAACGCTGGTTGAGCCGAACTTGATAATACCTTCGAGTATTTCTTTATCTTCCGACAGGTCGTCGTCTGAAGTTAGCTTTAGTGCTTCTGATAAGTCATCTATTGAGGGGTTTGTAGTGTGTTTTGCCATCCTTTTATTGACAAAAGATGTTGACCGTGTTAAAATTTTTGTGACCGGCGAAAATATTTTTGAAGCCAACAATAAAGGCCGGGCCATAACTTCTGCAAACCGGAGCGATGCGTAACTTGCATAAATTTTTGGCAATATCTCGCCGAATAACAGGAGCAACGAAGTAATTACAACCACCTCAATAGCAAAACCCCATATAGGGGCGTTCGAAAAGTCGATTGAGTTGTGGATAAGGTAAGTAGATAAAATAACAATGCCAACATTGATAAAATTGTTGCTCACTAATATGGTCGCCAAAAGTTTCTCCGGGAGATTTAGCAAATCCCGGAGAATATGATGAGATTTGTGTTTGCCTTCTTTAATTTCCTCTTTGTTTGATGGCGATAACGAGAAGAAAGCAACTTCTGAGCCCGATACCAGCGCAGAACAAATGAGCAGAAAAACAAGTACAATAATCCCGACAATAACATTTATTGTGAACGGATAAAAATATATTTCCCCACCTAAAGAGGCTAAAAGCGGAATACTATCTGTTTCCAAGATTAAATAAATTTAGAATGGTAAATCGTCTGCCGAATCGTTAGCATCAAAATCCGGAGATGGATTATTGTTTGCCTGCGGTTCGGGCTTCTGATAATTATCTGATGGTGAACTACCATCGTAATCGTCTTTGCGTCCCAGCATTTGTATGGTGTCGGCGTAAATTTCAGTCATGTACTTTTTCACGCCTTCTTTGTCTTCGTACGAACGGGTCCTTATTTTGCCGTCAATGTATAGTTGTTTTCCTTTTTTGATATATTTTTCGGCAACTTCGGCCAAGCCACGCCATGCAACAATGTTGTGCCATTCGGTGTTGGTTACTTTTTCACCGTTTTTTGTGTATGTTTCACTGGTTGCCAAAGGAAAATTTGCAACGGCTACACCACTATCTAAATAACGTACATCGGGGTCTTTACCCACATTTCCTACTAAAATAACTTTGTTTACTGACATAGTTTAAGAGTTTTAAATGAATAATGATAAAAACTAAAACTACAAAATATGTCAAGCAACGCTTTCAATTTTCCTTTTTTTAGCAAAAAACTTAATGAACAGCGTTTTTTGACCGATAAAAACGATTTTTGCAATCGGGCTTGATAATTATGAGTTGCAAATTTATTGATTTAATAAGTTAAAATAAAAATATTTGGTTTGAATTATTTTTATTAGTTGAAAGTGTCAGATAATCAGCATGTAAGCATGAGAGATATTTTATGTGTGCATATCATTTATACAGTTGGTTCAAATTAATGTAATTTTCGATGAGCTTGGGGATGGGTAATTTTTCAGCCACGTTCTTTTTAATAAGAATGGCATCGGTGGGCAAAAAGTCATGCCTGTCAAAGCTGATGTGTATAAATATGGCATGTATCCGCTGATGTGTTAATATATGGATGTGTTCTTCCGAAATTTTTTCGATATTAATATTCATGCCCTTAAAGAGTGTACGCCACATTTCGCTTTTTATAAGATTTTCGAGTGGTAAATAATGGTGATGTTCAATGTGTGGAAAATCGTACATGTTTTTCCAAATATCGTTATTTGTCCTTTTTGAAAGCACAAGATGTTCTTCATTGCCGATTACAAAATAATAAATATAGCGCTCCTTTTTTGTGCTCCTCCGTATTTTTTGTGGCAGCGAGCCTGTTAAACCTTTTTTGAAAGCGAAGCATCCGGGGTGCAGTGGGCAATTATGGCAATCGGGGTTTTGGGGTTTGCAAACCAGGGCGCCAAGTTCCATTAGGGCCTGGTTGTGTGTGCCGGGGCTTTGGGGGTTAATAATGTTGTTGGCTTTTTCTTTAATTGTTTTTTTGCCAATGGTTGAATTTATTGCTTCTGAAATGCCAAAATAGCGGGCAATAACCCGGTTTACATTGCCGTCAACCGTTGCAATGGGGATGTTAAAAGCAATTGAGGCAATGGCTGCGGCTGTGTATTCGCCAATTCCTTTTATTTTGATAAGTTCGCTGTAGTTGCCGGGTATTTTTCCATTGTATTCATTGACAATTTGTTTTGCCGCGGCAAGCATATTCCGGGCACGCGAGTAATATCCAAGTCCTTGCCACCGTTTCAGTACCTCTTCTTCACTGGCCATGGCTAATTTATTTACTGTGGGGTATTTGTCAATAAAACTGTGGTAATAGCTCAAACCCTGACTGATACGTGTTTGTTGTAAAATAACCTCAGAGAGCCATATTTTATAGGGTGTGGGAGAAGTCCTCCACGGTAAGTCGCGCATGTTGCCGAGGTACCATTCAGATATTTTATGGCTGAATAACAAAGTGTTTGCTTTTTTCTTCATCGTGAATAAAACTAAAAAATTTCATTATTGTTTTGCTGTAATTATTGGAAAAGAATTATCTTTGCCAACCACTTTAAGAATAAATAATTGATAATTAAATATTTTAAGCAATGACAAAAGCAGATATTGTAAACGAAATTTCAAAGAACACGGGAATTGAAAAAATAACAGTACAGAAAACTGTGGAAGCTTTTATGGACACTGTGAAAGATTCATTAGTTGACGGGAAAAACGTTTACCTTAGAGGATTTGGTAGTTTTATTGTAAAAGAGAGAGCTGAAAAAACAGCGCGTAACATTTCAAAGAATACTACAATTATTATTCCTGCGCATTACATACCGGCGTTTAAGCCAGCAAAAACATTTGTAAACGAAGTTAAAGACAACGTAAAAAAATAAGATTATGCCTAGCGGAAAAAAAAGAAAAAGACATAAGATGGCTACGCACAAGCGTAAAAAAAGATTGAGAAAAAATCGTCATAAACACACGAAGTAATCTTTTTTAGCAAGTCAGCTTATTGTTAAAAAGAAATTGATTAAACCTAAGTTGCAATGCTTCTTAGGTTTAATCCTTTATAAGAATAGAAGTTCTTTTACATTTTGTTATTAATTCTCCCTAAAAATTTTTCAATGTGAGTAACGAATTATTTATTGACGTTAGTCCCTCTGAAATAGTGATAGCACTAGTTGAAGATAAACGTTTAGTAGAATTGACCAGGGAGAAAAGTGGCACTAAGTTCACAGTGGGTGATATTTACCTCGGAAAAGTAAAGAAAATAATGCCCGGACTTAATGCCGCATTTGTTGACGTGGGTTACGAGAAAGATGCCTTTTTGCATTACCTCGATATGGGCCCACAGTTCGCTACTTTGAACAAGTTTGTGCAAAGTGCTTTATCTCGAAAAGGTAAGACACTTACTACAGCTAAAATACATCCGGAACCTGATATCGATAAAAATGGGAAAGTTACCCAGCAACTTCGCTCAGGGCAGAATATAATGGTGCAAATAGCCAAGGAGCCTATTTCAACAAAAGGGCCAAGGCTTACTTCCGAATTGTCGATAGCTGGCAGATATATGGTGCTTGTTCCTTTTGGAGACAAAGTATCTGTTTCACAAAAAATTACCACCGTTGAAGAACGGAATAGGTTAAAACGGCTGGTTCAAAGTATCAAACCACGTAATTACGGTGTTATTATCAGAACTGCTTCCGAAGGGAAGATGGTTGCTGATTTAGACCAGGAGTTAAAGCGTTTGGTGAAAAAATGGGAATCGGTGCTGCCCAAATTGAGAAAAATGAGGCCACCGTCGGTTGTGCTCGGAGAATTGAGTCGTACCACAGCATTGTTGCGCGACATTTATAATCCCGATTTTAGCAACATCCACATTAACGATTTAGCGGTGTATGAAGAAGTAAGTGAATACATCGAAAATATTGCTCCTGAAAAAAGGAAAACCGTAAAATTATATGACAAGAAAGCTCCGATGTTCGACGCTTTTGGTATCGATAAACAGGTTAAAGCCTTATTTGGTAAAACTGTTACATTCAAAAGCGGAGCTTATATAATTATCGAGCATACTGAAGCCTTTCATGTAATTGATGTGAACAGCGGTAACCGTGCTAAGGCCGGTAACAACCAGGAAACAAATGCTCTTGAGGTCAATTTAGCTGCCTGTGAAGAAATTGCACGGCAGTTGCGTTTAAGGGACATGGGCGGTATTATCGTCATCGATTTTATCGATATGCACGATGCTGAAAACCGCCAGAAAGTGTACCAAAGGATGAAAGAGGTAATGGACGCCGACCGTACCAAGCATCACATCCTTCCATTAAGTAAATTTTGTTTGATGCAAATTACACGGCAACGTGTTCGTCCCGAACAAAATATCGACACCGCCGAGGTGTGTCCGGCTTGTAAAGGGACAGGCAAAGTTACCCCCACCATTTTATTTGCTGACGAAATTGCCAGCAAGGTCGATTATATTTTTTCAGACCTGGACCATAAGAAAATCGAAATTCAGGTGCATCCATACGTGGAAGCTTATCTGAAAAAAGGTTTCTTTTCGATTCTAAGAAAATGGCGGTGGAAGTATATGAAAAAAATTGATGTCGTTGGAATTGACAATGCAGGTCTTCTTGAAGCCCGGTTTTTCGACGAAGCAATGGAAGAAATTATTTTTTAACAGTGATATTCATACCATGTAAATGGACATGTTTTATGTAATTAGATTTAATTGCATGATGTGAATATTACAATTGTTAATCTTCCTGAAAAAATTAAAAAAACCCTGCCCCGGCGGGGTTTTTTTGTGACTAATATCACCGTCGGGTAAAACTCTTGCAACCTATTTTTGTTACTTCAATTACAATAAAACAAAAGCACTATATTTATAGAAAATTAAGCAGGTTATGAGACATTCCATTATTTATCTACTTTCCTTATTGTTTATTTCGCAGATTGCTGTTGGGCAAATCGAAAATCCGGTTTCATGGTCGTTTGACCATAAAAAGGTTGGTGAAAACACCTTTGAACTATATTTCGATGCAACCATAAAAGAAGGATGGCATTTGTATTCTGATAAAATACCAGATGGCGGGCCGATTGCTACTTCGGTACAATTTGAAAATGACCCAAATATTAAAGTGATAAAAGACTTTACGCCTACACGTGAGGCTACTAAAGTGTTTGACCAAACCTTCAACATGGATTTAGAATATTTTGGCGGTGAGGTCCGGTTTATGATGAAGATTGAAGCTGACCCCGATGTTGTTGGTGATTTGTCTGGCTCGGTAGAGTATATGAGCTGTGATGATGAAAGTTGCACGCCTCCGGCTTTAACCGACTTTGTTTTCAACCTTGGGGATACTGAAAATACAGAAAAAAAAACGGAACAAATATCGATAGCCTCCGATGATGACAATAAAGGTGGGGCGCAAAGTATCTGGATATTTTTGGTTATTGCTTTTGTGGCTGGTTTAGCTGCTATTTTAACGCCTTGTGTATTTCCTATGATCCCAATGACGGTGTCTTTTTTTATGCGCGGGGGCGATAACCGGCGTTCGGCTATTAAAACTGCACTGGTGTTTGGTGCTTCAATTGTTTTAATTTACACCTTGCTTGGGGCGTTGTTCTCGGTTGGTGTTTTTGGTCCTAATGTGGGCAGCATTCTTAGTACCCACTGGATTCCCAATACCATATTTTTTGTGTTGTTTTTCATCTTCGCATTATCGTTTTTTGGCTTGTTCGAGATTGTATTGCCAAGCGGGTTGGTGAATAAAACCGATTCGAAGGTTGACCAGGGCGGCATGATTGGTGCTTTTTTCATGGCACTTACCACAGTAATCGTTTCATTTTCGTGTACAGGGCCTTTTATTGGCTATTTAATTGTTGAAGCAGTGCAAGGTGGCGGGCTCCGCCCCATGTTGGGCATGTTTGCCTTTGGGCTTGCTTTTGCTACGCCATTCACATTGCTGGCCATATTCCCTTCGGCACTCAAGAAGATGCCAAAATCGGGCGGATGGCTCAATTCGGTTAAAGTTGTTTTCGCTTTTATTTTGTTGGCTTTTGGCTTAAAGTTTTTAAGCAATATCGACCAGGTGTATGGCTTTAACCTGCTTAGTCGCAACTTATACCTTTCAATCTGGATTGTCATATTTACCCTGATGGGTGTTTACCTGCTTGGCAAGATAAAATTCTCACACGATAGCGATATTAAGCATCTAAGTGTCGGGCGTTTCCTTTTATCATTGGTGTCGTTTGTTTTTGCATTGTACCTGTTTACCGGCTTACTTGGAGCGCCGCTCAAACCTATTTCATCGCTGTTGCCACCGCCATCGGCAAATCATGCTGTAGTGGCTACGACTGGCGGGCAGGGGCAAGTGGCAGGTGATAATGCACCTGAATGTGGACCGGCAAAATATGCTGATAAATTGCACTTGCCTTATAACCTTACCGGGTATTTTGATTTAGAACAAGGATTGGCGTGTGCCGAAAAGCAGAACAAGCCTGCCTTTGTTGTTTTTAAAGGACATGCTTGTGCCAATTGTAAAAAAATGGAAAACACGGTATGGGACCAGCCCGAGGTGTTGCAAACCTTATCTGAAGATTACGTGGTAATTGCATTATATACCGACGACAGGACAAAATTGCCCGAGAGCGAATGGGAGACTTCTGAAATTGATGGTAAGACCTTAAAAACTATGGGGCGGCTGAATTTAGATATTTTAATGTCGGATTATGAAAAGAATTCAATCCCATATCATGTTATCATCGAACCCGATGGTACCAAATATGAAATGGGCGTAACATACGATAATGAAGAGTTTGTTTCATTCTTGAATAAAGGAATCAACTGATATTTAATATTGCAAAAAAAACGGATGCTGTTTCCCTTTACAGCATCCGTTTTTTTTTGCATAAAATTTTAGTATTCGCCACTAACATCAGTAAGAACGTCAACCCCTGTTTCGGTAACGAGCAGGGTATGTTCAAATTGTGCCGATAGTTTGCCATCAATGGTGCGGGCGGTCCAGCCATCGTATTTGTCAACTTTGGCACGTGATTTTCCCTGGTTAATCATGGGTTCTATTGTGAAAGTCATGCCCGGTTGCATTGTCGGCCCCGAATTCCGGCGGGCAATATGTTCAACCTGTGGTTCTTCATGAAAATCGCACCCAACACCATGCCCGCAAAATTCGTAAACCACAGAATAGCCTTTTGACTTTGCATAGCGAGATATGAAAAAACCTATGTTCCCGAATTTATTTCCGGGCTTTACCTGCTGAATGCCTAAGTTCAGGCAATGGTAAGTATCGTCGATTAATTTTTGGGTTTTTTCGGGAATATTGCCAATCCAGTACATTTTACTCGTGTCGCCGTAATACCCGTCAAGTATGGTGGTCACATCAATGTTAAAGATGTCGCCTTCTTTAAGTATGGTGTCGCTTGATGGTATGCCGTGACAAATTACTTCGTTTAGCGAAATACAAGATGACTTAGGGAAACCATGATAGCCAAGTGTTGCGGGAACAGCCCCATGGTCACGTATGTATTCTTCAATAATGTTGTCGAGATATTCAGTTGATACGCCTTCTTTTATGTAGCCTTTAATCATTTGTAGTACGTTGCCGGCCAACTGGCTGCTTTTTCTGATGCCTTCGATTTGTTCGGGCGTCTTTATTAATATGCTCATGTGCGTAAAATTTTCACAAAAATGCGCATTAAAGGCGGCATTTCAAAATTGCATTTTTATTTTTGTAACAACCTTAATAATAAAATTGCATGACTTTTGATATTTCACCCACTGCACCACGCATATATTCCGAAGATTTCACCATCCGCTCGTACCATGTTGATGTAAATTGTAGACTAACCCTTCCGAAACTTTGCAGTTTTTTTCAGGAAATTGCCGGAAACCATACGGTAGCTTGTGGTGTGGGGTGGGATGTACTCCAGCGCGAGAATGTTTTTTGGGTTTTATCGCGTTTAAAAATTGATGTAAATAAATATCCTGAATGGCGTGACAAGATTACCATCCGTACATGGTCAAACGGGCTCGAAGGTTTAATGGCGGTGAGGCATTTTCAGGTTTTAGATGAAAATGGCACGGTGCTGATAACCGCAATTAGCCTGTGGTTAATGGTAAACACTAAAACACGGCGGCTGGTCAGGGCCGATGAGTTTATGAGCGATTTCCCTATAAATACCGAACGCTTGTATGACGAGAACCCCGCAAAAATTTCCCCGTTGAAAGAGCCTGTTGCTTTTGCGCCTGTTCCTGTTGCCTTTTCTGAAACCGACATGAACCGCCACATGAACAATGTGAGTTACATCGAACGCATCATAAACTCGTATGAATATGATTTTCTGCTTGAGAATTATATAAGGCATTTTGAGATTAACTTCTTAAAAGAAGCGGTTCCGGGCGATATGCTCAGGGCTGAACAACAAAACATGAATAACAGCCAGTTTCTAAACAGTATTGTAAGGGTTGATGATAATACTGAGATGGTACGTACGTTAATTGAATGGGCTAAAATTTAACTTTGCCTGTTGGGGCAATGCCTATTTTTCGAGCCATTCTGTTATTTTATCAACCTTTTCGTTAACAGGCATGTAGCCATCGAGCCATTTAATGTTGAAGCCTTGCTTTTCCATTCTTCTGAACCAGGTCATTTGTCGTTTACTAAATTGATGAATAGCTGTTTCGAGTTGTTTAAACATTTCGTCGTAACTAATTTTACCGGTTAAATACAGGGTGATAAATTTGTATTCGAGCCCGTAGTAAATGAGGTCTTCGGGAGTAAGTCCTTTGTTTAAAAGCTTTTCAACTTCTTCAACCATGCCTTCTTTTAGCCGCGCTTTTAATCGTTCAGTAATTCTTCTCCTGCGCGAATTTCGGTCGAATTTTACCCCTACAACCAGGCTGTTAATTTCGGGGAAATAAGTATCAGTTTCAGGGTGGGTAGAATAGTACTCCTCAATTTCGATGGCCCTGATTGCCCTTTTTGGGGTGTCAACATCGCTGATGTTATGCATTGTTTTATATTGCCTGAGAATTTCGGATAATTCTTCAAGGGGTTTATCTGAAAGTTCATCGCGAAGCTTTTCATTTACCGGAACCTGTATTAATTTATAACCTTTGAGTATTGCTTCAAGATAAAGCCCACTGCCACCGCACATGATGGGCATTTTGTTTCGGGCAGTGATGTCATCGAAAACATGGATAAAATCACGTTGGTATTCAAAAACATTATACTGGTAACCGGCATCAACAATGTCGATAAGGTGGCAGGGGATTGTTGTGCCGTTTATGCTGTAATCATCAATGTCTTTGCCGGTACCAATATCCATGCCCCGGTATATTTGTCGTGAGTCGGCCGATATAATTTCACCATTTATTTTCAGTGCTAAATGGCTTGCGACCGATGTTTTTCCTGAGGCTGTAGCTCCCAGTATGGTAATAAGGTTATATGGTGCCATGTGCTTTTGTGATATTTATATTTAAAAAATATCATGTTCGTTTCATTTCTACAAAACTAATGTATTTTTGTGATGTTGAAACATTCATGTTTTGATACCGTAAATAATATAATGTAGCATGATTCGTTTGAATAATTAAGAAAACAGAACACGTGAACCTGATACAACGATTAACAGCAAATACCCAAAAAAGCATTGAACTGATTATTTATCCAAAACATTTTTGGAAAAAATTCAATGCATTGCAGCAAGAGGGGCAAAGTGCATTTAACCAGTATTTTGTTCCGGGTATCATTGTTGTTTTTCTTTCGGTGGTAATAGGCGAGGTTTTATTCAATTCGGTTTATGGTGTGTTGTGGTTCGATATTTTGGTGAAGGCTGTACGTAAAATTCTTGTGTTGTCGTTTGT
>JASMTI010000273.1:0-1033 GCA_041694375.1 Bacteroidales bacterium
TGAAACTTCAAGCCAATGTTGAGTTTCGAATTGTTCAGAATCGGCATCCGTTAATTTTGAAATAAAATGTTTTTCGTATCTCCGTTTACCCCATGCCTCGGCTATTTGTGCTCCAACTGAACGTGATGACCGTCTTATTTGATCAGTTAATGAATATTTCTCCTCCTTTGGAAAGTTTTTTGTTATAAGAAAAATGTCTTTCGCCATTTCTCTTGACAATTTATAAACCTCCAAATCTTTAAAACTATTGGCATAATTCATGTCTTTGTGATTTTTTACAAGCTGTGAATCTTTTGGATCGAAAGCTTAGATTTTGATGTTCGATGTACCCGCATGGAACTCGCACAAGTTAATCATCTCCTTTTGTGATCGTCGGAATCCCCGAATTGTCGGGGCAAGCTATACTCGTTTCATAACAACTTTATTTTATCTTATTTTAAAACTAACTATCGATTTACTCCCCCAACCTAACAAACACCAATTACCAAACACCAATTACTGATTACCAATTACTGATTACCGATTACCAATAACCGATTACCGAACACCAATTACTATTCAATTTCAACTTCCGATTCGTGCGCCAAATTCAAATTGCCGGATACAATAATGGTATCGCCGGGGTTGAGCGAGGCGGTGTTTTTATCGGGGTGCGGTATTACGGCGTAGCTGCTTGAGTTTTCGTACACAACCTTTACATAATTCCAATAAGCTTTGCCGTTGTTTACCTTGAACAGTACTTCCCAGTTATCGCGTAGCACCACAGCACTTTTGGGCACTACATACTGGTTGGGCACGTCTTTTTCGACCAGTACGCGCACGTTCATCCCCTCCATCAACCGGCCGGTATTACCCACCAGGGCTTTCACCTTTACCAGCCCGTTGTCATCTACCACCGGGTTGATTTCAACAATTTTGCCGGTAAACACCTCATCGACAGCATAAGGAAGTACTTTAACCGCGTTGCCCTTTTGCACTTCTTTCAGCTCGTTCTCCATTAGCTGAAATACCACTTCAAACTTTGAGTCATCGA
>JASMTI010000274.1:0-1447 GCA_041694375.1 Bacteroidales bacterium
AAAAAAGTTTTTCCCGAACAGGAATTCGTGGAATTGCCATTTGACCATCCCATATACCACCAGGAATATGATTTTGAAAACGGACTGCCAAAAATACACGAGCACGATGGCAAGCCAGCACAAGGTTTTGGTTTGTTTTACGACGAACGGCTTGTGGTATTCTATTCATACGAAAGCGACCTTGGCGACGGGTGGGAATCTAAAGCAGTTCACAACGATCCGCAGCACATTAGGGAAATGGCACTAAAAATGGGGGCAAACATTATTTCTTATGTGTTTAACCGCGACAAAAAAATTCAATAGAAAAAATATAAAACATGCCTAAAGTAGTAGCTTTTAATACAAGCCCGCGACGCGACGGGAATACATTTTTAATGATTCAAGAAGTTTTTAAGGTCCTGAACGAACAAGGTATTGACACCGAGTTGGTTCAGGTAGGTAATAAACCGGTACACGGATGTACGGCTTGTGGCGAATGCCGGGAGGTAAAAGACGGGAAATGTCATATAAAAAACGATTTGCTAAACCATTGTATCGAAAAAATGGTTGATGCCGATGGCATTATTCTAGGCTCACCCGTATATTTTGCCGATGTTACAACCGAAATGAAAGCCCTGATTGATGTAGCCGGTTATGTAACCCGCGGCAATGGTAATTTACTGGCCCGCAAAGTAGGGGTCGGTATTGTTGTTCAGCGCCGTGCCGGCGATTTGCACGCACTTTCAACCATGAACAACTTTTTCCTTATCAACCAAATGATTGTTCCGGGCTCAAGTTATTGGAATATTGGTTTGGGCAAAAACCCGGGCGATGTCCTCAACGATGCCGAGGGGATGGGGATTATGCAAAAGCTGGGTGAGAATATGGGCTGGCTGCTTAAAAAAATACAATAATTAATTTCTATACATTTCAAAGGGGCTTCAAACGGGGCCTCTTTCCTGTTTTCCGCGCCTCTTTTCAGATCCCATTTAACTGCCAGATAATCAATTGTTGTTTTTCAAACTTGGGTGTTGCAACGCTATAAACAGTTGTTGGTGATTTAAAGCCTCAAGCCGGCAGGGCTTTTACTTTTCTCTTGAAAGAAAAGTAAACAAAAGTTCAAGGCTCCCAAATAAATTTCATTTTCATTTTTACAAAACCTAAGTGCGGCCGGGTGATCTTCTAGCAAAGCTCTCAGCTTCCCGCCCTTACTAAGGTTTTGTTTCAACTCAAATGAAATTTATTTGGAGGCCACAGCGCAGTACAAAGTTGATATTCGCTAATATCTTTTCATAGTCCTATTTTTGGTTTGAAGCAATCCGCCCACTTTCGCGATAGCGAAAATGTGGGATGGCCGTCAAAAATGCTGGCAGGCGCAAGGGTGAATTTGAAGATTGACGGAGTCAAACGAAAATCGACGGAGTCAATCGGGAATGCGTAGTCCGACTTTGCAGGGCGTTTACGTTTA
>JASMTI010000275.1:0-32048 GCA_041694375.1 Bacteroidales bacterium
TTTTTCCTTCGTTCGACCATCAGCTCCACCGTTTACGGTTAACCGAAATTGTGAGCTTTAGTGGTTGGACAGCCTCTGTTAACTGGCACTTTGCATCGGGTTTGCCCTATCTGGAATCAAATTCTGGCATGGAAAATTTTCAGTTGGGGCAATTTGATGATTTTATGCAATTAGATGTAGCTTTAGAAAAGCAAATTGATTTTCAATACTTTTTTGCCGATATTGGCATCACTGTTTTAAATGTTTTAGACCGGCAAAATACTACCCATCAAAAAAATATATCAATTCGCGAAGAACCCGGGCAAATAACTTATAAAACCCGTACCCGGTCTACAGCCTTTTCGCCTCTTTTATACATTAATTTAAGGTACGAATAAAAAAAAACAAAAAAATGGTAGGGGGTAAAACTATTTGGTTGTAATAAAGGCGTGTAATAATCAGAGAGAAATGTTCAGACATCCAGATTTAAATAATAATAACGGGACCAACGACGATTTTAAGCAAAAAATCGATCAATCAATTCGGTATTTTAAAGTCCCGAATATGAAGGATAAAGAGGATGTCCTGAATGGTTTAATGCGAAAAATTGCAGAGCAGGAAGAGCCGGCTGTTCATCAAACTAAAGTGCGAAAACTAATATTCACGGCTAGCTCAGTAGCTGCCGTTGGCTTGATTCTTTTTGCTCTGTATTTCTTTTTCGCGTTTCAAACTTACACTGGCTCGCAACAAGCTTCAAATGTTTTTTACCTGCCCGATAACTCAAGGGTTATACTTACTGAAGGGGCAAAACTTAAATATTCCAAATTTAATTTTAACCGTTCAGTAAAAATTAAAGGGGAAGTTTACCTTGAAGTCAAGAGTGGCGATGGATTTTTTGTTGATACCCGTGAAGGCGATGTGGTTGTTTTGGGTACCCGTTTCAGGGTAAACGATATGAAAAACCGCTTGCAGGTGCAATGCTATGATGGTATAGTAGGTGTCCATTATGCCGAAAAACGTATCAAAATATCAAAAGGTATGTTGCTCCAGGGATCAAACCAGCAAGTAAACGTTACCGAGGGTAATAGTATTGGATACCCTGACTTTGCACGGTTTAACTTTAGTTGCAAAAATAAAGACCTGAATGAAATATGGCCCGAGATTGAAAATTATTTTGGTGTTGATATTCACTATAATCACCTGGGAAGGAAATCATTTACCGGATCAATAAGCACCGGCGATGTAACCCAGGTGTTGGATATCATTTGTACTTCCATGAAACTGGAATATTCAATTGATGAAAATAACCGGGTTGAAATTACTCCACGTAGTTAGGATCCACAAAAAAAATAAGGTCACCCCTTTTTTTTAGGGCAACCTTATCAATCAATCTATCTTATTTTCATTTTAGGTTTACTCCTCTATTTCCTTTTCAAATTTGTACGACGCCGGGTCGGTTACGGCCGAACCGCGGATGAATTCGCCGTGCCCGTGTACAACCTGACGGGTAATTTTATTAAAAGCCTTGGCCGATTTCATGAAAGATGGTTCGCGGTTGGCATCAATTAGCAACAAATAGCTCATGATGATATGTCCGGACATTTCGACTAAACGGCGGGCATGAAAATCAAGGAATTCGTTATCTTTTGTTGCCACAACTTTCTCAACAGCTTCGGCATACTCTTCAGTTAAACCAATCAAAATGCGCCGGTATTTTTCGAGTTCGGGTTTCAGCGTTTCCTTTTCGTATTCACGAATTTGGTTTAGGTAACCATGGGTTGTCACGCCGCGAATGGCCGCTACAACCTGCAATTGTGTTGTTCCCTCGTAAATAGAAGTAATACGGGCATCGCGGTAAATGCGTTCAACGGGGTAGTCTTTCATAAAGCCTGAGCCGCCATGCACCTGTATGGCATCGTACGCATTTTGGTTGGCATATTCAGAAGAAATACCTTTGGCCAAAGGTGTATAAATGTCAGCCAGTTTTTGGTATTTCTTCATTTCCTGGCGTTCTTCTTTTTCCAATGTACGCTCATTTGAAATGTGATAATAAGCTTTGTACACATCAACAAAACGGCTTGTTTCGTATAACAACGAGCGTGATGCATCGAGTTTTGCTTTCATCACGGTTAGCATCTCGTAAACAGCCGGGAACTGTATGATTGGCTTGCCAAATTGTTCGCGCTCTTTTGCATATTCAATGGCTTCGCGGTAAGCAGCTTCCGAAACTCCAACCGATTGGGCTGCAATGCCCAAACGGGCGCCGTTCATCAGTGCCATTACGTACTTAATAAGTCCCATTCGGCGTTGTCCGACCAGTACGGCCGGAGCATTTTTAAATACCAGCTCGCAAGTTGGCGAGCCTATAATTCCCATTTTATGCTCGATACGGCGTACACTTACGCCGCCATGGCGTTTATCGTGGATAAACATTGAAAGGCCACGGCCATCGTGTGTGCCCTCTTCGGAGCGTGCAAGTACCAGCGAGATGTCGCCATCGCCGTTGGTAATGAAACGTTTTACACCATTGAGGAACCATTGCCCTTTTTCTTCGTCGTAAGTGGCTTTCAGCTCAACAGCCTGGAGGTCTGACCCGGCATCGGGCTCTGTGAGGTCCATGGCCATGGTTTCGCCCTTGCATACGCGTGGAAGAAATTCATCTTTTTGTTCATTGTCGGCAAATTCATGAATGGTTTCGGCGCAATCCTGCAAGCCCCAGATATTCACAAATCCTGCATCCGCCCTTGAAACGATATCGGCAGCCATAATGTAGGGTACAATTGAAAAATTAAGCCCCCCGTATTTGCGGGGCAGTGTAATCCCCATTAATCCGGCTTTAATAAGTGCGTCAAGGTTTTCGCGGGTTCCGCGGGCATATTTTACATGACCGTCAATCACTTCAGGTCCTTCGGCATCAATACTTTCGGCATTTGGGGCAACAATGTCACCACAAATTTCGCCAATAACTTCAAGAACCTTATCGTAGCTGTCCATAGCATCTTCATAGTCCAGCGGCGCATAATCAAATTCATCCTTTTGGGAGAAATTGTCCTCCTTCAGTGCCACTATTTTTTTCATCAACGGATGCTGGAGATGAAATTTCAGGGCTTTATTATCATTATAATAGTTCATTTTATTTACTATTTGCTTTATAATATTTAATCATTTTCGGGATTACATCCATTACTTCACCGTTTATTACATAATCGGCAATGGAATTGATGGGCGCATTTGCATCGTTATTGATGGCAATGATTTGCGCGGAGTCTTCCATTCCGGCACGGTGTTGTATTTGTCCGGAGATACCGCAGGCAATATAAAGTTTCGGACGAACGGTAACCCCGGTTTGTCCTACCTGGCGGTCGTGTTCGGCAAAACCTGCATCAACAGCAGCACGCGATGCAGCTACTTCGCCACCCAACACTTCGGCCAGTTCGTGTAATGCTTTAAAGTTTTCTTTACTGCCCATACCGTATCCACCGGCAACAATTACGGGCGCTGCATTGAGGTTTACTTTCTTTTGTTCGATGTGCCGTTCAATGATTTCAATTACAAAATCTTCAGGTTTTACGGCTTTGGCTACGTCAATGTTTTTACGTTTGCCCTTGTATGATTTCGAGCGTATTTCGCTTTTCATCACCCCTTCGCGCACGGTAGCCATTTGCGGGCGGCACTCGGGGTTTATAATGGTTGCAATAATGTTGCCACCAAAAGCTGGACGAATCTGGTAAAGCAGGTTCTCGTATGTTTTACCGGCTTTTTTATCTTCGTGGTTGCCAATTTCGAGGCTGGTACAATCGGCCGTTAAGCCGCTGTAAAGCGCCGACGAAACACGGGGTCCCAGGTCACGTCCAATAGGTGTTGCACCCATAAGGGCTATTTGTGGTTTTTCCTGTTCAAAAACAAAATTCACAATTGATGTATGGGGCAGGGTAGTGTATGGTGCCAAACGAGGGTCGTCGGCTACATGTACTACATCGGCGCCGTATGGGTAAATCTCTTTTTCAATCCCATCGAGGCTGTTTCCAATAACAATGGCTTCAAGCTGACAGCCTAGTTCGTCGGCAAGCTGGCGGCCTTTGGTAAGCAATTCGAAGCTTACATTGGCAATGGCGCCTTCTTCTAATTCGCAATATACAAATATGTTGTTCATAGTATGTTCGGTTTATCCAAGTGTATGACTGTCCATTAATTCCTTAATCAGAAGGTTGATGCCGGCATCGTCCGGCTCAATGGCTTTTGATTCTTTAGCCTGCAATATAACGTTCTCAATTTTTTTAACTTTTGTAGGCGACCCCGAAAGTCCAAGTTGTTTATCTTCTGCATCTATTTCGTTGACAGTCCACTCGTTGATATTAAGATAAGGTCGTTCGTTATATAGTGTCAAATAATCTTCGTTGGCATCCTGACGTTCGCTTACCGTTTTTGCATGTTTAAATTTCATTATGAGCTGGGCATTACGCGAACGACATGCCGGCGCTGAACTTGTTACTGTGATAACAGAAGGGATGGGGGCTTTAACTACTTCAACACCATTATCCAGCCGGCGTTTAAGGGTTATCTTTTTGTTTTCAATTTTCTGAATTTGCTCAACATAAGTAACCTGAGGCAGGTTCAGTTTTTCAGCAACCTGTGGCCCAACCTGTGCGGTATCTCCATCAATCGCCTGTCGTCCGCAAATAATCAGGTCGTAATCCTTTATTTCATTAATAGCCCGTGATATGGCGTACGAAGTTGCGAGGGTATCAGAGCCGGCAAAAGCACGGTCGGTGAGCAAAATACCATCGTCCGCACCACGGAACATACCTTCACGAATAATATCGGCCGCACGCCCGGGGCCCATGGTTACTACGGTTACAGTGCTTCCCGGGAATTGCTCCTTCACCTGTAGCGCCTGTTCAAGGGCATTTAGGTCCTCCGGATTAAAAATGGCAGGCAGTGCAGCACGGTTTACAGTGCCATCAGCCTTCATTGCATCTTTGCCAACGTTCCGTGTGTCGGGAACTTGCTTGGCCAATACAATAATTTTAAATTGTTTCATACGTTCTTAATTTATTTTTAGCCCGTGCTTATTAAAAGAAGGGTTGCTTAAGCACGAACCGTTACTGTTTTATTTGTTAGCTTATTTGGTTTTCAAGGCGAACAAATATAAAAAATGAAGTTGTTAAACCAAAGTAAGTAATGCTGAATGATGCGTTATTCCTATGATACAGAAAGGACTTTTAATTGATTTTTATGCCTTTTTAGCTTTGAATGATATGCCTGTTCGGGGTTCAAAACAATAAACCAAACTATTCGATTTTTCCTTTTTATAGTGAAAATTGTTATTATTTGGAATGATTTCAGATAAAAAGGGGGTGAGATAAATGATTGTTAAACTTTAGATATGAGAATTGAGACAAAAAACGACACCAGAGAACCCGGAGGGCGCAGAGATTATCTGTTATTCGCTTTGCGTTCTCTCGTTTCACTGGTGTGAAGCCTGTTGTTCTTTTAGTTCGGTTAGGAACGCCGGATATAATCACTTTTAATTTGTATGGGTGGGTGTTTCGCAACCCTAATCAGGGGGCTTTTTATATTTTGACAAATTGTTCAGCACCCTTCGGGGCTGGGGGTGCTGAGTATCCTTCAACCCCCGGTTCCGCGAGCTACACCGGGGGTTATTGAAATTTGACCCGTTCCGGGCCACCAAAATATATAGTTATTGTAATCTGCCAGCTTGGGGAGAAGCAATCTAAAATTTTAATCTTTGTGACTTTTATGTATTTGTGGGCTTTTAAGATATAAACATCTGTTTTATAGGTAAGAAAAGCAATACCAGAGAACCTAGAGGGCATCATGTATGTTGAAACATAATTTTGGAAGGAGGTGTATTTTAGACTATTTTTGAAGAATGATGTATGCTGTTTTTCTATTTGTGCAAATAATCTAATCATTTATGAACAGAACGCTTCCATTATTACTTGTTATTTTGTTATTTACTGCCTGCCAAAAAGATTATGGAGGCTTAAATAAGCAAGAACACCAGTTGGTTTCTTCGGGGACTGCAACTGAGCCCATGGATTTATTCATTATCAATAATTATTCTGACTCCCTTTTCCTTCGTAAACAAAGCCGGAAAGTAGATAAAGAAGTAATAGGAAGTGTGTGCATGGAATATTTCCGGTCGCGTTTGCTGGCAACGGTTAAAGACACGTTAAACCCCGGGGTTGGAATTGCTGCGCCACAGGTAGGTATTGGTTTGCGAATGATTTACGTTAAGCGTTTTGATAAAGAAAACAAACCTTTTGAAGTTTATTATAATCCAGAAATAGAAGTTTACAGCGATAGTACACAAACCGGCAATGAGGGTTGTTTAAGCATTCCCGGATACCGGGGTGGGGTTGAACGTTCGCATTCGATAAAACTTAGTTATCTCGATTCGACAGGCAAACATCAGAACGAAGAAATAAATGGCTTTACATCTGTAATTTTTCAGCACGAAATTGATCATATTAACGGGGTGCTTTATTACGACCATATTCCCGGAGGTTATACAGCACTTGAAATTGATGATGCAAATTATAAAGAGAATAAGAAAAGAGATAGAAGGCAATAGAAAGAATTGGAATCAGTTGAAATCAATGCATAGATAGTCAGACAGTCTATTGTCTCATGTCTTTTATCTAATAATCTATTGTATAAAATTACTTTTCTTGTTATTTTTTTGATTCATTCGATTATTTTTGACAAAAAATTATTGAAACATGTTACAACGTATACAAACCGTATTTTTATTATTGGCATTAATCCTGGTTGGATTGCTTGCATGGCTTCCCCTGGGAGATATTATTGCAGGAGCTGAACTTTATGAGTTTAATATCCGCGGCGTATTTAATGCCGAAAATGGCAATGTAGTAATAAATGCATGGCCTTTAATTGCCTTACTTGCTGTTATTGAAATTTTGCAATTGTTCATTATTTTTGGTTACAAAAACAGGGTACGCCAAATGCGGATGGCTGTGTTTAACATATTGATTATGCTTGGTTTTCTCGGGGCGGCATGGTTTTTTGTACATTTGTCGCTTGAAGAACTGGGAGGCGAAGGCGGTTATAGTTTTGAAATACCTTTGTCGTTCCCAATTGTTGCAGCCATATTGAATTATTTGGCCATACGCGCCATTGGCAAAGACGAAGCCCTTGTACGTTCAGTTGACCGTATCCGGTAAATAAAAAGAGGGTTATAAGAAATGAATTTATTAAATTCGTTACAAGAGGAGAAAGAGAGTAGACTAAAAGGTGGCTTATATCATCAAACTCAAATACAGCTTGCCTACAATACAAACAGAATTGAAGGCAGCAAATTATCTGAGGAGCAAACACGATACATATACGAAACCAACACCTTATTTCTTGAAAATGGAGAAGAAACAGCAAATATTGATGATATAATTGAAACGATTAACCATTTTTCATGTTTTGACTATATGTTGGATATTGCTAAAGAGCCTTTATCTGAAGAACAGATTAAACGATTTCATTTCATTTTAAAAAATAATACTAGCGATTCTAAAAGAGCTTGGTTTAACGTTGGGGATTACAAGTTAAAACCCAATATGGTTGGTGGTGTAGAAACATCTTTGCCTTCAGATGTTCCGGGCGATATTAAAAACCTACTTGATAAATATAATGAACAAAGGGATGTAACGATGAATAACATTGTTGATTTTCATTATCAATTAGAAAAAATTCATCCTTTTCAAGATGGGAATGGCCGAGTTGGGAGATTGATAATGTTTAAAGAATGTTTAGCGCACAATATTGTTCCGTTTATTATTGAAGATGAGCATAAGTTTTTTTATTACAGGGGCTTAAATGAATATTACAAAGTCAAAGAATTTTTAATTGATACATGTCTTTCAGCACAAGATTCATACAAAAGAATGGTCGATTATTTCATGAAATAATTATAAAGTGATAATCTAATAAGGTTGAAAACTTAGCAGTTTAGCTGGTTTTCAACCTTTTTTTATTGCAGTATTTGGTTAATTTTGCGCAAAACATTGGAAATGGCATCATTCGAGGAATTTAAATTTACAAAATCGGTACTTAAATCAGTTTACGAAATTGGTTTTACCGAACCAACCCCCATCCAACAACAGGCTATCCCGGCCATAAAATCGGGTCAGGATGTATTGGGAATTGCCCAGACAGGCACTGGTAAAACAGCTGCATACATTTTACCTGTGCTTACCCGGCTTGTTAAAGCCGAGGGCGAAGATCCACGTGCCGTGATTGTGGTGCCTACCCGTGAACTATGCATACAGGTGGGCGAAGACCTGGCAGAATTGTCGCAATCCACCAATATTCGCCATGCAGCTGTGTATGGTGGTGTGGGGTGGACAAAACATGCCGAAATGTTGAATGATGGAATTGATATTCTGGTGGCCACTCCGGGGCGCTTGCTCGATATGTACAACCATAATGTACTGAACCTTAAAAAAGTAAAGGTCCTGGTTATTGATGAAGCCGACCGCATGCTCGACATGGGGTTTATGCCGCAGTTGCGAAATATCTTCGACCGTTTGCCGTCTAAAAGGCAAAACCTTTTGTTTTCAGCCACTTTCTCCGAACAGGTTGAAAAGCTCACCGAGGAGTTTTTAACATTCCCGGTCAAAGTAGAAGTAGCCCCTTCGGCAACCCCGGTTGAACTGGTGGAGCAAATTGCATACCGCGTTCCCAACTTTCGTACAAAGCTAAACCTGGTTTCTTATTTGTTGCAGGATGATGATACCTTTAAGAAGGTTATTGTGTTTTGCAAAACGAAAGTATCGGCCGAAGCAGTTTTCAAGGTTATAAAACGAAAATCGGAAGGGGAGAAGCGTATTCTCCATTCAAACAAGGGACAAAGTGCCCGTATCAATGCCATTAATGCATTTAAAAACGACGAAGTCCGTATTCTTATATCTACCGATGTATCGGCACGTGGTATCGATGCCAGCAAAGTTACGCACGTAATTAATTATGATGTACCTGTAAATTACGATGATTATGTACACCGGATAGGACGAACAGCCCGCGCAGGAAATAAGGGCGTGGCCATTACCATGCTCGACCCTTCGGAAGAATGGCACTTCAACAAAATTGAGGAGATAATCCGCATGAAAATACCGGTTGTTGAACTTCCCGGTTATGTTGAAGTGGTGGAATCGACCAAAGCTGAAAAAGAACAGCAACTACGTGAAATTGACCGCCAACGAAAAATTGACGATCCTACTTTTCAGGGGGCTTTTCATCAGAAAAAAAGGCGCCCGTCAGATAATAAGCGTGATTTTACCGATAAGTTTGCCCGTAAAAAAAGGCCACAAAAAAGAAGGAAACGGAGAAGATAAGGATTACCCGTCCACTTCCATGTCTTTGTGTAACTGTACCATTTTTATTGCAGTTACAGCCGCTTCATCGCCTTTATTACCGAGTTTGCCACCGGCACGGTCAAGTGCTTGTTGCTGGTTGTCGGTTGTTAAAACACCAAATATAAACGGGAGGTTATAGTTTATGTTGAGTTGTGTTGTGCCCTGTGTTACCCCTTGGCAAATAAAATCGAAATGACGGGTTTCTCCTTGTATCACACAACCAAGTAAAATAACGGCATCAACCCCGGTATATTCGGCAAAAAACTGTGCGCCCAGTGTAAGCTCAAATGTGCCGGGTACATGCTTGATGTTAATGTTCTCATCTTTGGCCCCATGTTTCTTTAAGGTATCAACAGCACCCTGGGCCAATGCCCCGGTAACTTCATAATTCCATTCTGCCACAACGATACCGAATTTCATATTTTCGGCTGAGGAAATGCTGTTGATATCGTATTCTGATAAATTTTTTGTCGCCATTGTTTTTGATTTTTAATATCGCTTACTGTAAAATTAATTCAGTTAACTATTACAAAAAACGGGCTGACCCTTAAGCCGCCCGTTTGATATTTGATATTTTTTATTCGATTGATTACAATTGGTTTACCCGGGCAATGCTTTTTTCTATGTCAGCAGCAATTGAACTCTGTGGATAATCATCTTTAATTTCTTTGTATAGTTCAAGTGCCTTATCTGTTTGCCCTTGTTTTTCATAAACCAAAGCCATTTTATTCATTACGACAGGCGAAGTAAATTCATTATCGTTCACCTTAAGTGCTTTTTGGTATGCCGATATTGCTTTATCGTATTCACCTAATTCAACATAAGCATCGCCCTTGGCTGATTCGGCAATTGGCGCAACCAGCATGTCGTCAGTACTAAAATTTTCGAGGTGGTCAATTGCAGCTTCATAGTCACCTAAATGAAGATATGAAATACCAGTGTAGTATTCAGCCAGGTTACCAGCTTCAGTTGAGCCATAATTGTCAATAATATCTAAAAAACCTAAAGACATTCCATCTCCGTTCAAGGCAAGGTTAAACGAGTCTTTACTAAAGTAGTTTTGTGCTGGATACATTTCTTCTTGAGCTTCGGCATTACGTGGGCCTATATAATATTTATTAACGCCCAGTATACCCAAAACAACTACAATGATGCCACCAATTACGTATAATACAAGGTTTAAGTGATTTTCAAGAAACTGTTCGGTTCTTGTTAGTGTTTCTTCAACTTCTTGCATGCTATCGCCATGCTGCATATTTTTATTTTTTGCCATCGCTTATTAAGGTTTTTTAATTGCCCACAAAAATAATTTTTTTTGCCATAACCGTACCATTTTACTTCATAATTTTAAGATTTTGTTTGATATAAAATACGGTTTGGTGTGAAGTATAGGAAATAAATATTTTTTTACCGGCTTTTTTGTAAGTCTAGCACCCTTTTTGAAACAAGAAATATTACCGGTTTGCCCGATACAGGGTTTTCGCGGGTAATGACCACTGTTTGGTAAACATCTTCAATAGTTTGGTAGGTCAAAACTTCTGAAGGTTCCCCTATGGCATGGATGTCACCATTTTTCATCATAATAAGATAATCGCAATATTCGCTTGCCATGTTCAAATCATGGATAATGAGCAATACCGTAAGGTTCAAATCTTTATTGAGTTGTTGGATAAGGTTCAGTATTTGTACCTGATGTGTAATATCGAGATGTGATGTTGGTTCATCGAGCAAAAGTAATTCGGGTTCTTGTGTAAGCGCCCGGGCAATAGCGGCAAGTTGTTGTTCGCCGCCACTTAGCTCGGTCATTGGTTTTTCTTTAAAACGATAAATGTTGGTCAGGCGCATGTATTTTTCTGCAATTTCTGCATCATTTTCCGATTCGAAAAATTGAAAATGCGAACGGTAAGGGGTGCGGCCCATTAAAACATATTCTTCTACCGTCATATCCGTAATCTCGGTATATTGGGTAACCACGGCAATTTTTTGTGCCTTTTCTTTTAACCTGATGGAATCCATGTTGGTTTTATTCAGCGTAAC
The DNA here is from genome assembly GCA_041694375.1 of Bacteroidales bacterium. Classification (GTDB taxonomy): domain Bacteria; phylum Bacteroidota; class Bacteroidia; order Bacteroidales; family Prolixibacteraceae; genus Roseimarinus. Next base: position 11,409 of record JASMTI010000275.1, read on the forward strand.
TACACCCGATTTTAAGCTGATGTCGCCTGCAATGCCTTTAAAAAGCGTTGTTTTTCCCGACCCGTTAGGACCAATAATTCCGGCAAATGTGCCTTGTTTTATACTGAACGATATGGATTTAAGGTTGAAATTATCACCGTACCCACATACCAGGTTTTCAATGTCGAGATAATTTTGCATAATTAGCTGATTTTTGCTTTTAAACCGGTACGCGCCAAAACAATGATAAATACCAAACCGCCAATTATCCCTGTTATTACACCAATGGGCAATTCATTAGGAGAAATAATTGTCCGGGCAATAATGTCGCTGACAATAAGAAACAAGCTGCCCCCCAAAAATGAACCAATAAGCAGTATGCGGTAATCAGAACCAATAATGTTTCGGATAATGTGTGGAATAACAAGCCCCACAAAGCCGATAACGCCGGCTACAGCAACGCAAAACCCGGTGAGCAACGATGCCATGATAAATAGTATCCGCATTGTAACATTGGTGTTAATCCCTAAATGACGTGCTTTCTCTTCGCCCAGGCGAAGTGCATTCATGGGCCTTGCAAATAGGTACGCAATTATTAAACCGCTCAACGATGAGAAAAATAATGTACGTATGAGCAATGGGTTGGGTTCATCAAGCGAGCCCATCATCCAGAATACAATCCCGTGCAAATTCTCAGATGAAGAAATTGACATCAGGAACATCATGCCCGATGATGCAATAAAACTTATCATTACACCAATAAGCAACATACGGTTAATACTGATGGCCCCTTTTTTAAGGCTTAAGAAATAAACAGCAAAAATGGTTGCCAAAGAACCTGCGAAACCTGCGAACGGCAGCATAATGGCTCCAATTGAAAGGTGTAAGCCGCTTACGATAACAATGGCAACACCGAGTGCAGCACCTCCAGATATTCCTAACGTATAAGGTTCTACGAGGGGGTTGCGGTAAATTCCTTGTAAAATTGCCCCTGTTAAACTTAACGCACCACCAATGGCAAATGCCAGTATAATGCGAGGGAGTCTTATCGCTGTGAGAATTGAATATTCCAACCCTTTTTTGGTTTTTAATATCCCGGGGATATCTTTCAGGCTGATGTCCATTTCGCCTGTTGACAATGATATTAATGCAGCTGTAATGACCAAAAAAAGCAACACGGCAATAAATAGGGTCCATTTTACAAGTCGCTTATTCATTTTTTGGCGGATTTATAAGTGAAACCAGTGTGTCGAGTGTCTCAACAAAGGTTACCGGGGTAGGGCTGCATGCTTTTTCGGCATCGATAATGAAGATATTATCATTGTTGGTGGCTTTCATCCCTTGAAAAGTTTGCCATTTCTCGCATTCTTCCTCGCCAACAATTCCCATGGTCACCACAAATATGATATCGGGGTTCTTAGCCACCACGCTTTCGCGGGTAACCGCACCTGTACTTACATCGCTTGCGATGTTTTTGCCCCCGAGTATCGAAATGTAATCATTCATAAACGTCCCGGGTAATACCGAAAAAATAGGCTCAGCGCCAATCTGGAAAAATATGTCTTGATTTTTAGCAACCTGAAGTTCTTTTATCTTTTTGATATTTTTTTCTGAATTAGAAATGATACGATTTGCTTCTTCTTTTTTATCCAGCAGTTTGCCCATTCTCCTGAATTGCTCAAATATTTCAGCTGTATTTTCAGGTGTGGAAAAAATTTCAACCCGGATGTCGAACTTTTCAAGCATCGTAATGGTTTCGGGTTCCGTAATTGTAGTAACCAGTATCAGGTCGGGTTTTAGGCTGACTGTTTTCTCAATATTTACTTTTATGGCGGATGCTACAACTTCTTTATTGTCGGCAAGTGCTTCGGTGCAGTAACTTGTGCATCCCACAAGCTGGTCCTGGGCACCTAAAAAATAAACATTTTTGGTTAATGACGGGGCCAGTGAGATAATCCGCTTCTGTTGCGCGTTGGTGCATAGCGGAACAAAAAACAGTAATAATGATAATGAAAAAAATGCATTTTTTATTTTGTACATATCAGCATGTATTGCAAAAACAAGGTGAAAATTTATAATTCGAAATGAAGCACAAAAGTAGCTTTTTACTCAAAATTTCGCCAAATTATACTGATGTTTCGGGCATGCATTTCTTTGACTGTATTATTTGTTCTCACAATATTAGAATATTTGTTGAAAAGCTCATCGAAATAATCAGTTTCCTGAATTGTTTCTTTTGATATACCTTCTTTTTTAGCCTTTTGAACAGCATCGCGTACTGCTTTGCAATATTCATTAATAAAAACAATATTTTCCCGCTTGAAAGGCTTTTTCCCATGCGTAGAAATTACATAGTCGACTTCTTCATGGTTTTCAAGAAAGCGGCTTAATGTTTTTATCCAGTGGTCGATGTCATTTACACGGTGAAAATAGAAACTGGGCATTTCTTCTGCCTGGTATGAGCCAAGATGAAAAAGGTTTCCTGTGCATAAAACCTTATCTTCCTTAATAAATACCAGTATGTCGGCGTTTCCGTGACCTTTGCCCATGTAGCGTAACTCAATGGTTTTGTTTCCGGGGGTGAGGGTCATTTCTTCATCAAAAGTGAGGTCGGGGTAGCGGACACGGTAATTATTAATTAAGTCGGCTTCATAAAATTTATACATATCAATGGCTTTGTTAATCGAATCGGATACGTCGTTTTCACTTTTGATGGTATCAAGCACATTGCTGTTGTGGTAGATTTTTTTTCGGAGGTATTCAACGGTTTGCCCCAGGAACAAATCATCGTAATTTTTAATTTCATCGGCACTGTTAGAATGGGCTACAATTCTGTTTTGGTCAAAAATGCAGTTACCTCCCGAATGTGCCGAATGCCCGTGTGTATTGATGACATATGTGAAAGTTGAATCACCAAAATAGTCGATAACCGCATTTTTTATCAGTTTGGCATTGGCAGGCGAGTTTTGGGTGTCAATAAGAACAATGCCTTCGCTTGTTTTAACGGCAATCGAATTAATAATGTCATTTGGCCATCCCAGCGTTTGTAATTGTCTTTTACCGGGCGAAACGGTAATTACATCGCCGGTTATTTTATTAACATCTGTTTTTTTAGCCGACACCGAAAAATGAACAGTCAGAAATAATACAAGTGTATATAGAAGTATTTGCTTCACTTTGATTTTGTTTTGTTGAGCTTTGTAAAACTAAAAAAAATATGAATGATGCCAAATATCAGTTGGCAATTGTTGTGCTTTTGAGTAATCTCAAATCATGGCCCGAAGGGATTTGGAATATGCGTAAACCAAATTCGGGGAGCACCGCGATGATGTGGTCGAAAATATCTGCCTGTACGGCTTCGTACTTTGCCCATTCATTTTCTTTACTAAAAACATAAACCTGAATAGGGATGCCCTTTTCGGTTGGTTCGAGGTGCCTAATCAGGAAAGTCATGTTGTTATGCACCTTGGGATGGTTTTTCAAATACGCATCAAGATATTTTCTGAATATCCCGAGGTTTGTTTGTCGGCGACCATTAAAATAATCATCGGGCGTAAGGTTCATTTTAGCATTAAATTCTTCAATTTCTTTTTGTTTGGTGATAACATAATCTTTTATCAGCCTGAATTTTTCAAATTTTTCAAGCATCGGGGCATCACAAAATTTTACACTTTCCATATCAATATTGATAGAGCGCATAATACGCCTTCCGCCCGATTCCTCCATGCCTTTCCAGTTTACAAACGATTCTGAAACCAAAGAATAAGTAGGCAGGTTAGATATGGTTTTGTCCCAGTTTTCAACTTTTACAGTGGTAAGGTTTATTTCGGTAACAGGGCCATCGGCACCACGTTGGGGCATTGATATCCAGTCGCCAATTTTTACCATGTTGTTCATGCTGATTTGAAAGCCGGCAACAAAACCAAGTATCGAATCGCGGAATATCAGCATAAGCACAGCAGCCATAGCCCCGAGTCCGGTTAATAATGAACCGAGTTCTTTATTAAAAAGTATGGCGATAATAATAAGAATAGCAACAAAATAGGCAAATATTTTTATGAGCTGAACAAACCCTGTTATGGGTTTCTCCTTAGCAAATGAAAACGATTTGTTATAGATTTCATTTAATGATGATAAAAACGATGTAAAGGTGTACAGGGCAGCAATTAAAAAATAGAGGTTTGTTGCATTAACGATGAACTTATCCAGGTTGGGATAAAACATTTCGGCATACCCCGCACTAAAATATAGTATTGATGCCGGTATAAAATGAGCGATGCCCAGGAATAATTTATTTTTCAGGAAAATATCATCCCATTCTGTTTTGGTACGTTTTGCCATTCGATGCGCCAAAGCCTGCATAACTTTTCGTACAATAAATAAAAACGAAAAGGCAATAATCAGCAAGGCTATGCCCATTGTTAACGTTGATAATAGTTGCGATAGTGCTTCTTTGCCGGTTACATTATAAATCCAATCAAAAAATAATTGATTAAGTTTCTGCATTGTTCATTGTTTTTTGTAAACATGCAAATTTGATATTATTTATTGATATTTTATAGTTATTTTTGAATTTGATTGACGAAATTTTCGATTATGAAACATTTAATATTCGGATTTGTATTGATTTCTTTATCATCAATGGTTTCGGCACAAAATGAAAATGCAGGTTTCTTCACTAAAGGTGCTGTTCGTTATGATTTCGAGTTTGTTGGAAATCATAGTGCATACCAGGTTGTTAAAAAACAAACAAAATATTTACCTGAATGGGGTGGAAACCTGAATGCCAATACATCAAAGCCCGATTATGGTATGTTTCGCTATCAATTACTTACGCTCGAAACTAGTGAGTTAATATTCCAGAAAGGGTTTAGTCCTTTGTTTTGGGAATGGCAAACAACACAAGAGGCTCAAAATGAAATACGTTCGTTTTACCAGTCCTTATTCTTTCCAAGGCCCATAAACAATGTTCGGGTAAAATTGCAGGAACGAAAATACAGTGGTTTATGGGAAACCGTTTTTATTGATACTTTCAGGGTTGATGATTATTACATCATTAACGAAAAATACCCGCTTCCCAAGGTCGACACTATTCAGTATTTTGGAAGCCCGGGCAGCCATGTCGACCTGGTTATCCTTGCCGAAGGTTATCGTGAAGAAGAAATGAATAAATTCTCGGACGATGTCCGCAGGTTGACCGGTTCGTTGTTCTCAGCCGAACCATTTTCATCATATCGCAACAAATTTAATGTGTTGGCACTTCAAACCGCTTCAAATGAATCTGGCACGGATGTCCCAGGTGAGTATGAATATAAAAATACATTGTTCAGTTCTCATTTTTACACCTTTGGTTCGCCCCGCTATTTAACTGTCGGTGATATAAAAAGTGTTTACGATGTAATTGATGGTATAGCATGGGACCATATTTATGTTTTGGTGAATGAAGAGCGTTATGGCGGTGGTGGATTTTATAACTTTTTAAGTGTTTGTAGCTCTGACAATATTCATTCACCCTTTGTATTTTGTCACGAATTTGGTCATGGATTTGCCGGATTGGCAGATGAATATTATACCACATCAACATCGTACAACGATTTTTACAATACTGAAATTGAGCCCTGGGAACCCAACATTACAACAATGGTCCGGTTCAATAAAAAATGGTTCAGGCAAATTAAAGAAGGTGTCCCTGTCCCTACTCCTCGTGAAGATGAATATGCCGGAAAAGTAGGCGTATTTGAAGGTGGGGGATATATGACAAAAGGAATTTTTAGTCCGGTTATGAGTTGTTGGATGAAGGAAGAAACTGCTGGTGCTTTTTGCCCGGTATGCCAAAAAGCCATTGAGGAAACTATTTTATTGCATTGTGAGTAAAATTTCGTCAAGATTTTTACAACCTATTTTTCTTTTTCCGTTTTCTATTTCGTGAACCATCTTTACCAGTTGCTCATTAACAGGAATATCAACCCCCGTTTCTTTAGCCTTCCTGACCAAAAAACCGTTCAGGTAGTCAATTTCTGTTTGTTCGCCCCGCTCAAGCGATTGTAGTACCGATGATTTTACATTCCGGTATTTAATACCAAAAACACGAATGGTAAGGTGCTTTCGAACCCTGTGATATAGAGAACTGCCACTAACAAGCTTGTAATAGTTGATTTGGTTTGAGTATTCAGGGATGTTGATTTTAAGTGCATTGGCAACTTCTATGGCTTCTTCTACAACTTTCAGGAATATGTTACGAAGATGTGTATTGGTAATTAAAGAGCCAACCCTGAGCCCTGATATTGCCCCCAGAGTGGTAACACAAGAGTTTACAATTAACTTAGAAAAAAGATGTTCGTTAATATTGGCTACAACACTGGTGTCGGCAATGGTACTCAATAAATACTGGAGGTTATCGAGCCTGTGGTCATCTTTGCCATTTAGTTTTCCAATCATCATGTCACCACCTGAGGTCATTGTGGCTGAGCCATCGGGGTTAAGTGTGGCACCCCAGCCAATCATTGCCCCTACAATTCGGTCGCTGCCTGCAATCAGTGAGAGCTCTTCCTCGCAAAAACCATCCTGCATCGATACGATGAGCCCGTCGGGTGTAAGTTTGTTAATTACTTCGCGCGTAGGGGCAGTCATGTCGAACGACTTGGTTGCCAGTAAAACATAGTTGTATTTTCCGGGTGTGGAATCTACAGAACCGTATGCTTTTACCGAAACGGTGGAATATCGTTTTCGGATACTAAATCGAAGTCCTGTTTCATTGATTTTTTTTGCAATTTGTTGGTTTTTGCAGGCAATTTCTACATCAAATTTATTTGTAGCTAAAATGCCAGCTGTAACTCTGCCAATTGCTCCTGAACCAATGACTAATACCTTCATTTTAAATTGTTTTAAATGTATAACAGGAGGTTTTTTTATTACTATACCAGATAAAAAAGTCTATGATATTTGAACAGCAAATATAAATAATTGCACGGTTAAATCAGGTTAACCCCATTTTAAAATTAAAATTGCTTGATGGTTGAATTTGTTCCGATTTTAAAAGTCTCTTTTTTATTGTTTGTGGTGTGTTTTTCGATGGCGGGGTGTGGCTCATGTCAATCAGGAATTTATAAAAGCCGAAACGTTCAAGTTTGCTTTTGTATTGTGTTAACGAAACCGGGTTCTCGGGCAGGGTAATGGTTACCCCGTCTTTAACTTCTTTTCGGAATGATGCACCGGTTTTATCGCTGAAAGGTATATCTTTTTCCAGCTTTACCGGCATGCGTGAATAAAACAGCTCGGGACAGAAATACACAGGAACAATTCCGTTGCGGTCCGAGCCTTTGGCCATGTTATCAATGTCGTTTTCGAGCGGGTAAATATAATTGATAACTTTTTCTTCGTTGACGGTTTTTATGGCTGCATCGTTAAACAGGTAAACATTTTCGTTGCTCATGAAACGTGCATCGCGTGGCAATATTTCCGATTGCGATAAATGGCTGATTGAGAATGTTTTTATTCCGGATTCTAAAAGCCGTGTTGTTTCGTTGCGGTAAAAATCGAGTTTGCCTTCGGGAATAAATTTGGGCAGTTCAACCCAAACTTTGCGAATGTTCTTTTTGATAAACGGAAGGGCAGGGTTGAAGGTTTTTAAGTCGTCCATGTTGAAGTTCATAATGATGCCATCAAAATCTTCGAGCCTGATTTTTTTCAGCCATTGAAGGCTGTCGATACGGATAAAAACCTGTGGGCGGGTGTTTTTAGGTTTAGGGTGCTTTAAGCTGTCGAACACCTTGCGTTGAAGCCCTTTGGGCGCACGGTCGTTGATTTTTATGTCGTCGGTTTTAATTTTCGACGGGAATTTCATTTTAACACCGGCCAGGTAAACCTCGTCGCCAGTTACAATTTCGTTGTTATTGGTGCTGAACGACCACAATCCATTGCTTTCATCATTAATGTCGAAAGCTTTGAGTACGGTTTGCCGGTCGGTTTGTTTGTCCCTGAAACGCAGGCGGCAGTTGTTTTCAGGTTTTATGCGGCTCGAAAAATACACCTTGCCGCTTTCAATGCCTTCAACTTTGCCAATGTATAAACCGGTGTTTGCCGATTGAGTTATGGCTTCCGATACGTTTTTGCCCATAAAGTAATCGGTTTTTTCGCGTGCCAGGTCGTATTCAAGTTCCTGTTGTGCTTCATTTATTTTTTCCTCGTAATCGATGGCTTTGCGGTAAGCGCTGGCAACCTGATAAACATATTCAGAAGGTTTCAGCCGGCCTTCTACTTTAAGCGAATCAATTTTAAGGGATTTAAGGTAAGGGATATGCTTGATGAGTTCGTTGTCTTTCAGGCTGAAAAAATATTGCTCGGCTTTGTTTTGGGTATAAATACGCCGGCAAGGCTGCATGCAAATACCACGGTTGGCGCCCGAACCCCCCATGAAGCTGCTAAAAAGGCACATGCCTGAAAAAGAATAACATAGCGCCCCATGTATAAACAATTCAAGTTCAATTTTGGCTTTTTGGGCAATAGATTTTAACTCGGTGGGGGTTATTTCGCGCGCCACCACCGCACGGGTAACGCCTTTTTGCCCGGCATGGTTCACACCAACCGAATTATGGATACCCATTTGTGTGCTGGCATGAAGTTCCAGTTTTGGGAAAAACTTCCGGGCAATATAGTAAACGCCCCAGTCCTGAATAATTATGGCATCGGGTTTTAACTGTTCAAGCACAAAAAGCGTATCGATGAGCTGAGGGATTTCAGCATTCTTGATGACTGTATTCAGGGTGATATACACCTTTACATTTTGGCTGTGGGCTTGTTTAATCATTACAGCAACCTGCCACGGTGTAAAGTTATTGGCACGCCCCCGGGCATTAAAATTTTTAAGCCCCAGGTAAATAGCATCGGCACCAGCTTCGAGCGCAGCGTAAAAAGCCTCGTTATTGCCAACGGGCAGTAGCAATTCGGGTTTATGTGTATGTTGGTTTGTCATAGATTATTCCTTATTATCAATTACTTCCCAATGACCACCTTTGGCTGGTCCGATTCTTTTTAGTTTACCCTTTTTCTTAAGTTTGTCAAGATTGTACTCCACTCCACGCCTTGACAACTTGGTTTCAATTTCAATTTGTTTTGATGTAATTTTGGGGTTTTCTTTAATTAAAGAAATTATTTTCTCCACAGTTTTCTCCACAGTTTTCTCCACATTTTTCTCCACAGTTTTCTCCGACTTCCGTTGTTCTAAATTTATATTAAAATTAACAACTACAGAATCAAACTCAATTTGATAATCAGGAACTGTGGAATTATATGCTTTCCAGTTTTCTTCTATCTTATCAAATCCAAAACCTGCATTTTCAGCAAGTTTTACCATGCGAAAAAGCTTTGCAAGGATAGGGTTGCGGGGAAGTGAGATATCCTTACTTTTCAATTCTTCAAAAGATTTTGGTAATCCACCCGGATTATAAAAATCAATATGGTTGTTAAATATTCGTACCCGCGGAGATGCCGGTGAAAAATAATCGGTATGCATCAGCATATTTACAAGGGCTTCACGAATACTTTCCAGTCCAGGTGATAATTCCTGACCAAAACCTTCTGAAGTCAATGAAAATTGTACATCTACCTTTTGTTTGAGTCGGGCAAAGCATTCAAAATAATACTCCCAAAGATTCTCCTGTTCTTCAATTCGGAAGGTGTATCGTTGCTGGGCATCGGAATAAGAGTTGCCAGGTATCTCCAGCAAGTCAATACGGAAATCGGCAAAATGCTTTTCTATAATTTCACGTTTTCCAAACATGAGCAGTCCGGCATAGGTACAAACTCCGTTATCTATGATACGAAGCTTATCTAAAAACTCAGCTTCATCAAAACGGTTATAACTTGCATTTGGATTAAACCGTGCCATATAATTCCGGTAGCGGTTTAATGAGATGTTATTAATGCTATCACGATTGGTGCCAGGAGCTAATTCAGCTGTTTTAGTACCAAATGCCTGGTCACGTAGCATGCTGTCAATTTCTTCCTGTGTAGCTCTTTGGTCAGAACTACCCCTACGTATAAATGTATTACCCTGATTGTTGAAATATACAGGTTTGTTTTTATGTATGGGTATGTAAAATGCTAAAATCGTTTGATTATCAAACTTGTAAACTTCCTGCTTAGTACTTACAAAAACATTAAATTTGTTTCCCCTGAGTGTATTTAAAAAATCCTGTTCCAATTTTTCGGCATTTCTAACTCCAGTAATTTCAAAGTCCTTTCCATTTTCTGTTACACCTAATACAATCCAACCACCACTGGTATTTGAAAAAGCCGAAACTGTTTCCCAAATCGATTTGGGTAATTCGCTTTTGGCGGCTTTTACTTCAAAATCTTCCCATTCGAGTGAAGATAGTTTGTGTATTAGTTGGTCTTTTGTCATTTAAAATAGCTGAATAATTATTTAGTCATGATAAACACAAATGTATAAAAAACCGGGTTGACTGATAGTAAATAGTGTTTTAGATAGAATTTAAATTTATTCAGAAAAACAAACCGGCAACTTTTGATACAAGATATGAAAGTATCCAGGCAAGGGTAGTGGCATAGGTAATGTTGAATAAAGCCCATTTCCACTTGCCGGTTTCTTTGCGTATGGCAGCAATAACGGCAATACACGGTATGTAAATTAGCACAAACACCAGCAATGCAAGGGTGGTGGGTTTTGAGTAGATTTTTTGTCCCACGCGTTCGCCTTTTTTGTAGGTTTGGTTTTGCAGGGCTTCACGGAGCGATTCTTCGTCTTCGTCGGCATATAGTACGCCCATGGTACTTACCACAATTTCTTTGGCAATAACCCCCGAAAGCAGGCTCACGCTAATTTTCCAGTCGAACCCGATAGGGCGTAGTACAGGTTCTATAAAGCGCCCCATGTGCCCAAGGTATGAGCTGTATTGCTGCTCTTGTCCAATTTTATAATGAAGTTGCTTTTCAACAAGGCTTAAACTATCAAGAACCATGGCTTGATTATTTTCAGTGGTTTGAAATTCCGCTGATTGTTCTTGTGTTTCAACGCTTTCTTGTTGTTCTACAACCTGGTGGAGCTGGTGTTCGTATTGTTCAATTTTATCGTTTGAGCGGGGGAAATAGCTCAGGAACCAAACGATAATTGAAGCCCATAGGATAATCCCGCCCATTTTTTTCAGGTATTCTTTGGCTTTCATCCACATGTGTCGGATTGCCGAGCGCAAGGTTGGTATGCGGTATGGTGGCAGTTCCATTACAAAGGGCGCTTCTTTTACCTTGAAAATGGTTTTTTTAAGCAATAAGGCCGTTAATATCGAAACCACAATTCCGGCCAGGTAAATGCCAAATATTACGGTGCCTGCACTTTGTGGGAAAACAGCACCGGCAATTAGTATATAAACCGGCAAACGTGCACTGCACGACATAAACGGGATAATGAGTATAGTGAGTATGCGGTCGCTCCGGTTTTCTAAGGTCCGGGTTGACATGATGGCGGGCACGTTACAGCCAAACCCCATAATAAGGGGGATGAACGATTTGCCGTGCAAGCCAATTAAGTGCATCAGCCTGTCCATAATAAATGCCACACGCGACATATAACCCGTATCTTCCATTAATGAAATAAAAAAGAACAGGATAACAATATTGGGCAAAAACACGAGCACACCGCCAACACCCCCAAATATTCCTTCAACAACAAGGTCGTGTGCTGGACCGGCAGGCAAAATACTACCCACAACATCACCAAGCCAGCTAATTCCCATGTCAATCCAGTCGGCCGGAAACTGACCTAAAAAGAAAGTGCCCTGGAACATAATCCATAGGAACATGAGAAAAATGGGGAAACCCGTATATTTTCCTGTTAAAATTCGGTCGATTTTTTCGGTGTTCGATATTTTTCCGAAAGATTTCTTTTGCTTTAATGTTTCTTTCAAAGCCCCGTGTATAAAGCCATACCGGGCATTGGTAATCAATGTTGATGTTGATTCTTTTTGTAAATGTTCAAGCCGGGTTATTTCATTTCGGGCAGAGTTAAGAATTTTCTTTGAATTATCGAGAAATGCAATTTTTTCGCGGGTGTGTTCATCATCTTCAAGCAATCGCAACGCCAGGTAACGTGACGAAAACTCTCGTACATAATTTGTTGAAGCCCATATCTGTCGTTGAATTGCATTAATTGATTGTTCAATTTCCTGTCCGTAATTAATATGGATATGACGCTGTACCGGATTATTGTATTCGGCCACCTCAATGGCTTTCTTTAGTATTTTGTTACATCCTTTTTTTCGTGTTCCTATAGTCCAGACAGTTGGGATCCCCGTTATATTTGAAAATTGTTCGGTGTCAAGTTCGTCTCCACTTTTGAGTACTTCATCGTACATGTTCAGCGATAAAATTACCGGTATGTCCATGTCGATAAGCTGGGTGGTAAGAAAAAGGTTCCGCTCGAGGTTAGTAGAATCAACTACATTTACAACCACATCGGGATGCTGTTTTAAGAGGTGGTCGCGCACAAAAAGCTCGTCGGGCGAATTGGGCGATAGCGAATAGGTTCCCGGCAGGTCGGTGATGTTGATAATGTAATCCCTGAATTGGATGCGTGCTTTTTTGGCATCAACGGTAACCCCCGAATAATTGCCCACATGCTCGTGTTTGCCGGTAATGGCATTAAAAATCGATGTTTTGCCACTGTTGGGGTTTCCCACAAAGGCAATATTGATTTCTTTTACAGGCTCAACGTTTTTGTAAACTTTCTTATTGAATGATAAAGTGCCATTATATTCAGATACCAAACGGCTTGCCTGTTCAATTGGCACTACCTCGATAAGAGCTGCTTCACTTCGGCGGAGCGAAATGTTGTAGCCCATTATTTGATACTCGATAGGGTCACGGAAAGGTGCATTTTTCAAAACCGTAATTTCCTTTCCACGTACAAATCCCATTTCGGTAATTCTTTGCCGAAAACTACTTCGCCCGTGTACGCTTTTTACAACAACACGTTTCCCTGTATCGATATCTTTTAGTGTAAGCAATCTGTTCAATTTTTGGGTCACAAAATTAGCAAAGTATTTCTTTCGGTTAAATTTATTAAGACTTTTTATAAATAAGAACGGGAGAAATCATAAGATGTTATGATTTTGTGAAAATGAAATAATTCATACATAAAAACCTTTTTTTGACTTGTTTGTTTGTATGGTAATTTATAAAATTTAGTAAATCAAAAAAATATAAGATTATGGAACGTAAAAAATCATTTACTCTTTTTAGTATAATAATGGTACTTTTTGTAATGGTATCGTTCAATAGCAAAGCCCAACAGTCTGAAACAATTCATGAGTTTCCTGAACTGTCATATGAGCTTGATGCACTTGAACCATACATTGATGCCGAAACCATGAACCTGCACTATAACAAGCACCACCGGGGGTATTACAATAAGTTTTTAAAAGCCATTGAAGGTACAAAACTTGAAGAAACACCTATAAATGAGATTTTTTATAATGTAAGCGATTACGATAAAAATGTACGAAACAATGGAGGTGGGTATTACAACCATATGTTGTTTTGGGAAAATTTGACACCCGAACAAGGTAAAGTACCAGCTGAATTGAAATCGGCATTAAAGAAATCATTTGGAAGTGTTGATGCTTTTAAAGAAAAATACAGCGCAGCTGCAGGCTCTGTATTTGGTAGTGGTTGGGCATGGTTAGTATACCAGCCCGGAGGAAAGTTGGTAATAACTTCAACTTCAAATCAGGATAACCCGCTGATGGATGTTTCAGAAGTACGTGGGATGCCCCTTTTAACAATTGATGTATGGGAACACGCATATTACCTAAAATACCAAAATAAACGCGGTGATTACATCTCTTCGTTTTGGAATGTGGTAAACTGGGAGGTTGTAGCTGAACGACTTAAAAATGCAGAGATAAATTGTAAGAAATAGTGAAGTTCAAACATACAAAAAGAGGCTGGGGAATTTTTCTCAGCCTCTTTTTGTTTATGTAACCGTATTTTAATCTTCAATCTCTCGTATCCACGTTTGTGTGCGGTATAAAAATGCAATGTAACCACGCACATTGAGCTTTTTAGGGTCTTCTTCATCTACCCATATTTTTACATCGTAAAACTTACCGTTGTCGGGGTCTAATATCCCATCGTCGCCAACCCATTTGCCATCTTCTTTTGTGAGTCCGTTGATAATTTGCATCCCTATAATTTTTTTATTCTTTAGTTTTCCTTCACACTCTGTGCAAAGTGGGTCATAATTTGGGTCTTCATTAAATAACTGGACGATTTCCCCATATAGTTTAACATCCTCTTTTGTTATTTCCACAATAGATTTTACTTCCCCTGTATCATCATCAATTGTCCTCCATTTGCCTGTCACACTGTTTTGAGCTACAGATAAGCCACAGGCAAAAAGGGTAATGGTTAATAGTAAGATTGTTTTCTTCATTTTTATAAGTTTTAATTTTTCCTTTTCCCCATAAATTCATTAATATGGAAAATTATTAAATCCCAATTTCTACCAAAAAAAGTAAAAATTATTGATATTCAAAAATCTTTATTACTTGTATGCTTGTTTTAATCATGTTTGGGCTTCAAAACATGATTGATTTATGTAGGAGATAAAAGAGAAGCTGTTACTTTTGATGTAATTTTTAAAAAAGTATATATGGAAAGAAAAATAAGTCATCTGGAACCAAAACCAGTTTGGGGTTTTTTTGAAGATATTTGCAAGGTACCACGGCCTTCGAAGAAAGAAGAAAAGATTATTGCATTTCTTGAAAAATTTGCCAGCAATCATTCGCTAAATTATAAGAAAGACAAAGCCGGTAATGTTCTTATTTCAGCTCCTGCAACAAAAGGTTATGATAATTTGCCCACGGTTGTGCTACAATCACACATGGACATGGTGGGGGAGAAGAACAAAAATGTAAAACACGACTTTGATAAAGATGCCATTGAACCTTATATTGATGGTGGCTGGGTTAAAGCCAAAGGCACCACGCTTGGTGCCGATTGCGGTATTGGCATGGCCGCATCGATGGCTGTTTTAACCTCGGATGATGTTGAACACGGTCCTGTTGAATGTTTGTTTACTGTTGATGAGGAGACAGGTTTATCGGGGGCATTTGCCCTTGAACCCGGCTTTTTTGACGGAAAAATATTGCTCAACCTCGATTCGGAAGACGAGGGTGAATTGTTTATTGGCTGTGCCGGTGGTATTGATACCCTGGCTGGGTTCCGATATAATAAAGAAGATGTGCCAAACGGGTATTTCCCCTTGGAATTAAGCGTTTCGGGGTTATTAGGTGGCCATTCGGGCGACGATATCCATAAAGGCCGGGCCAATGCTATAAAAATTTTAACACGCTTTATGTGGGAGGCAAACCGTAAATATGGCATACGGGTTGCTTCGTTTAACGGGGGGAACCTTCGCAATGCAATTGCACGTGAAGCCCACGCTGTTATCATGGTACGTAATGCATACAAAGAAAACCTGGTTGCCGATTTTAATGTTTTTAAACAAGAAATTGTTGACGAAATATCGGTGACAGAACCCAACGTGAAAATTGACCATGGTTCAACCGATGTACCTGCCTGGGTTGTTGATGAGAAGACTTCTGACAATTTGCTCGATGCTTTGTTTATTTGCCCCCATGGCATACAGGCAATGAGTTTCAGGATGCCCGGCATGGTTGAAACTTCAACCAATTTAGCATCGGTAAAATTTGAAGGTGAAAATAAAATATTGATAACCACAAGCCAGCGTAGTGACCGTGAGAGTGGGAAGCAGGAAATCTCGTCGGTTGTGGAAGCTGTTTTTGAAAAGTCGGGCGCCGATGTTCGCCATTCCGATGGTTATCCGGGCTGGACCCCAAACCCTGGGTCACCTTTGTTGGAAACAACAGTGAATGCCTACAAAAAACTTTTCAACCAGGAGCCAATTGTACGTTCGGTCCATGCCGGCCTTGAGTGTGGGCTTTTTCTGCAAAAATACCCCGGCCTTGATATGGTGTCGTTTGGCCCTACAATTTTAGGTGCCCATTCGCCCGACGAGCGTATAAGCATTGAAACGGTGCAAAAATTCTGGAAACACCTGGTTGAAGTGTTGAAAGATGTCCGTTAGTTGAAATACTATTCCCCAAACCTGTAACCAATCCCGGATTCGGTAATCAATAATTTAGGTTTCGACGGGTCGTCTTCAATTTTTTTTCGGAGTTGTGCTACAAAAACCCTGAGATATTGGGTTTGTTCAACATAGCTATACCCCCATATTTCTTTTAGAATATATTGATGGGTTAGCACCCTGCCCTGATTTTTAGCAAGTAATGAGAGCAATGAAAATTCGGTGGCCGTAAGCTTTAACAATCTGTTGTTTTTACGGGCAATATGATTCGCCAAATCTATAAAAAGAGGACCAATCGTTATTGTTGTACAACTATCTGATTGAGATTCATTTGAACGTAATGCAGCCCTGATGCGGGCCAATAGCTCACCAGTCCTGAATGGTTTGGAAAGATAATCGTTGGCCCCATTGTCAAGCGCCTTGATAATGTCTTCTTCGGAGTTACGGACCGATAATATAATAATGGGGTGGAAGTACCACTCCCTGAGCGTTACCAATAAATCCTGTCCGTCAGTGTCAGGTAAGCCTAAATCAAGGATGATAAGTGAGGGGTGTTGGGCTGCAGCATCAATAAGGCCATCTTTGGCATTAAACGACTGAATAATGTTATATCCTACAGAAGAGAGCGTTATTTCTAATAATCTCCTAATCTGTAGCTCGTCATCAATTATTTGAATTGTTTCATTCATGCTTATTATTCTACAAAGTTATAATATCTGGTTTTTCAGAGGGGATTTCAATATGGAAACATACTTCTTGGTTTTTAGTATTTTTTGCTGATATAGTGCCATTGTGGGCATCAATAAAACCTTTTACAATCGACAAACCCAGTCCTAAGCCACCGGTTTTGCTTTTTTTAGCCCTGTAAAATTTTTTAAAAATGTTTTGCAGCTCAGTTGATGATAGTTCGGTCCCTTCGTTGATAACATCAATAAACAATTCATTTTTGGCATAATCAACCGCGAGGGTTATGCTTTGACCTTCAGGGGTGTATTCAGTGGCATTAAATAAAAGATTGTATAGCACTTGTTCCATTAAACCAAAATCTATTTTCACAAGTGGCATGTTTGGGCTCACATTTGTGCTAAATTTAAATGGTTTTAATTCATTCTGGAGGTCAACAGTCACCTTATTTATTAAATCGTTAATGTCGCACCAGTTAAGCCTTATCGAAATATGTCCGCTTTCAATGCGTGAAATGTTTAACAGATTTTCGATAATCCTGTTTAGCCTTAATGAAGCTGTAAATATTTCTTTACTAAGGGCAAGACGGATATGTTTCGATTCAGAGGCGTTTAAAATGGTATCTGCAGCTCCCATAATCGTTGCAACAGGTATTCTTAATTCATGTGATATTGAGTTGAATAATGTTTTGTATAGCCTGTCCGATTCATCAAGAAACCTTACTTTTTGGGCTAGTTCTCCCAAAAATTCACGTTCAAGTGCATTTGAAATCTGAGCTGTAAAGGTGTCCCAAAAATAGTTGTACTCATTAGGCATTTCGTGCATTTGTTCAATAGCAACAACACCGGGGTTGATTCTATTCCCAATTAATGGATAAAACGTGTATTTACAATCTTCAAACTTTTGCGTGTAAGCGCCAGCCGGCTGTTTGTTTGTGAACACCCATTTTGCAATTTCATATTCTGCTCCGTTAAGTTTTTTTTCCTTTTGTAGTTGCCCCGATGAGTTTAAAATGTTATTACCGTCTTGTAAAATGAAAAGGGTCTGAAACGAAAAATATTCCTTTATTTTAGCCAGGGCTACCTCTATAACTTCATCGGTTCCACCCGATTTTGATAGTTCTTTGGTGAGTTGGAATAAAACATTTGTCCGTTTTTCCCTTTCACGGGCAAGTTGTTCCTGACGGCGTATCCTGGTGGTGAGTATCCCGTTGACAAGTGCGATGGTAAAGAACAAAGTGAAAATGAGGATATCTTCTGTTTTTTCAATGTGAAAAGTATAGTGAGGTGGAATGAAAAAGTAATTCCAAATGAGTGCGCTCAGGGTAGAAGACAATAATACCGGGCCAATTGCCAAAAAAGTTGATAGAAGAGAAACAACAAACAGCAGGATATATGAAACTAGATGATAGTTTTGAGTATTAGCCAGGGGATAACAAAGTAATGTAGTAATACTGATGGTTATTACCGAAAACAAGAATTGTTTTTTTACAGACTTGAAAAAGTTGTAAAGCTTGTGGTTTTTGTTTTTTTCTTGTCGCATCCTGTATTCTTAATTTCTCCAAAAGTTTCGGCTGAATAACACCAAAACAGTGTATATTTCTAATCGTCCTGTTATCATTAAAATCGATAATATAATTTTTGCGATATCGGGCAAATGTGCAAAGTTGCTTACAGGTCCAACAGTGCCGATACCAGGACCAATACCTGCCATACAAGTGGCAACAGAACTCGCTGCTGTTTCTATGTCGATTCCAATGAGCAATAAAGTTACACTTCCAATGATAAATAATAAAATATATAAGAAAATAAAACTTAAAATAGTATTATTAGAATCGTCGCTGACTGTTGTCCCGTTCAATTTTAAAGGAATAATTGCCCTGGGTTCAACCATTCTTTTAATCATCCTCGAGAAATTTTTAAACAATACAACGTACCTCACCATTTTTATCCCCCCGGCCGTTGACCCGGTGCTTCCCCCAAAAAACATAGCTAAAAATATAATAAACCAGGCATAGTTTGGCCACAGCAAATAATCGGCAGTAGCGTAGCCTGTACATGTAATAATGGATGTTACCTGAAAAAAACTTTCTCGAAAAGCGGTCTCAAATGATTTATCCATATTGAAGTAAAGCATAAATGTAATTGTAAATCCAATGAACAGAATAACCCCCAGGTAGAATTTGAGCTCTTCATTTTGGTTTATTTGTTTAAACTTTTTCTTAAAAAGATGATAATGAATTACAAAGTTTGTCCCCGATAAAAGCATAAAAATCATTACAACATACTGTATGTATGGCGAATAACCACTAATGCTGGTGTTTTTAGGGGAGAAGCCACCGGTAGCAATAGTGCCAAAGGCATGGCATACGCTTTCAAAAAGATTCATGTTTCCTAAAAGCAGGAGAATTATTTCACTAATTGTAAGAATAATGTATATCATTAAAAGCCTGTTCCCGACTGATTTAATTTTTGGCCTGATTTTTTCCTGAAGTGAAGATTCAAGGGTGAATAAATGATATGACCCTATATGTAACGATGGCATAATGATGATAACCAGAACAATAATACCAATCCCGCCAATCCAGTGCGTAAGGCTTCTCCAAAATAAAATGGATTTGGGTAAAGATTCAATATCGGTTAATATGGAAGAACCTGTTGTGGTAAAACCTGATACTGATTCAAAAAATGCATTGATAAAATGTGGTATGGACCCTGAAAATATGTAGGGCAACATACCCATTAAGCTTATAAACAACCACGACAATGTCACAGTGAGATATGCCTCTTTGCGTTGAATAACTTCTTTATCTTCTTGATTTTTTGAGAGTAAATAAAACAAGTATCCAATTGTAAAGCTAATTATTGCAGATACGTAAAATGGATAAAGTTTTTCAGAATAGATTAAAGCTATAATTGTGCATGTTAACAACGAAATGGAAAGGATAAAAAGTATACGGCTTAATACCTGTAAGATAATTTTGTGATTGGTTATATGTCTCATTATTAGTCATTTAATTCCTTGTTGTTTTCCTGATGAAATAATCTATTCCATGCTACAAAGGAACGACTCAATAAATTAAGACCGTATAAATATATTCGCTGAAAGTATAAAGATTTTATAAAGAAATAGCCAAATACTAATATGTATCAATCTTAGTCCAGCCACAAATTATTATTATTTCTTGTATTTATTTTTCAGGTATTCGTATGTTGCAATTTGCGATTGTACTGGTGTTTTGTTGTTTTCAACCCTTATGTTTTCCATACGGGGATCAATTTCGCTGGCTTTAACATTATCGGCAAGTTGTATGTTTAAGATGTCAATCAGTTCTTTTTTAAGGTTTTTGTCATAAACAGGACAAACACACTCGATACGCCGGTAAAGGTTACGTTTCATCCAGTCGGCCGACCCGATGTATACTTTTTCATTGCCGCCGTTGTTAAAAACAAACACCCTGGCATGTTCCAAAAAGCGGTCAACAATGCGGATGACCCTTATGTTTTTGCTGTACTTTTTACCGGTTTTCAGGATACAAATGCCCCGTACAATCATATCAATTTTCACACCAGCCTCGCTGGCACGATATAACATTTGAACCATGTTAGGATCCTGTAGACCATTCATTTTTAAAAGGATATAAGCCTTTTCGCCTTTTTTTGCATGCTCAATTTCTTTGCTGATAAGTTTTCCGAATTTTGACACAAGGTTGAAACCTGGAACTAATAAGTGCTTAAAACGTATTTTTTCATCCTGGTTTTCAAGGTAATTAAACATGGTTTTCAAATCAGCAATTATCTCCTTATTTGCAGTAAACATACCGTGGTCGCTGTATAAACGGGCTGTTTTTTCAT
>JASMTI010000276.1:0-2051 GCA_041694375.1 Bacteroidales bacterium
ATCAAGATTCTATTAAAAATTCAACATTAAGAATTAAAAATTAAAAAAAATGTTGAATAAAATATTAAATATAGCACTTCATAACAGATTGCTTATTCTCTTGGGAGCTGTGGTGTTATGTGTGTTAGGTGTTTATTATGCGCGCACTATGAATGTGGATGTCTTTCCAGACCTTACAGCACCAACAGTTACCATTCTTACTGAAGCGCACGGAATGGAATCGGAAGAAGTAGAGAAATTAGTCACCTATCAATTAGAAACTGCCTTAAACGGTTCGCCCAATGTAAGGCGAATTCGTTCGTCATCGGCAGCAGGAATTTCCATTGTTTGGGTAGAGTTTGAATGGGGAACCGATATTTATCGCGCACGCCAAATTGTGAGTGAACGCATCCCTATGGTACGTGAAAATTTACCTGAAGGTATCGGCGCACCCACAATGGCGCCAATTTCTTCTATTATGGGTGAAATAATGCTATTGGGAGTAACGTCAGATAGTTTGTCGCCTATGGAATTACGAACGCTTTCCGATTGGACCATTCGCCCACGCATCAAAGCGATTGGCGGTATTGCAAATGTAGTAGTCATTGGAGGCGATTATAAACAATACCAAGTATTTGCCAATCCTGAAAAGATGAAACACTATAATGTGAGTTTATCGGAATTGGTGCAACAAGTAAAGGAAGCCAACGTAAATGCATCGGGTGGTATCGTGAACCAATACGGCAATCAATACATCATCAAAGGAAGTGGTAGAGCTTATATATTGGAAGATTTGAAGGAATCAGTTGTGAAACAAATCAACGGACAAACCATCAAAATAAAAGATGTGGCAACCGTTCAAATTGGAGCAGCAGATAAAATTGGTGATGGTTCTCTAAACGCTAAACCAGCAGTAATTTTAACCATTTCCAAACAGCCCGATGTTAATGCTTTGGAGTTGACCGACAGATTAGATGAGGCAATTGTGGAATTAGAAAAAACACTTCCTAAAAGTGTCAACATAAAAAGTCAGATTTTCAGGCAAGCTGATTTTATTGAGGCTTCTATTAGTAATCTAAACCAAACTTTATTGGAAGGTGCGTTTTTTGTGGTGATTGTCCTCTTTATTTTCCTTATGAACTGGCGTACAACTGTCATTTCATTATTAGCCATTCCTATTTCATTATTGGTGTCCATCATCATTTTAAAATGGTTGGGTTATACAATAAACACTATGAGTTTGGGCGGTATGGCCATCGCCATTGGTGCCTTGGTAGATGATGCCATTATAGATGTGGAAAATGTGTATAAACGCTTACGGGAGAATAGTCGTTTGCCAAAATCAGAACAACAATCGGTTATTAGAGTGGTTCGGGATGCTTCGGTTGAAATTCGTAGTTCTATCATCATTGCTACTTTAATCATTATTGTGTCTTTCATACCGCTATTCTTTTTAAGCGGAATGGAAGGCAGATTGCTCCAACCACTTGGAATCGCCTTTGTAACCTCTGTTTTAACTTCATTAATTGTAGCTGTAACCGTGACACCTATTTTGTGTTCGTATTTGCTAAACAATAAAAAACTGCTCAACAAGCGAGCCGAAGGCACCAAGGTAGAACGATGGCTTCAAAAACACTATGCCAATACCTTGGATAAAGCTCTTAAAATTCCTAAAACCATCATTGGAATAACGGTAATTGTCTTTTTGTTGAGTTTAGCATTGGCAACCCAATTGGGTAGAAGTTTTTTACCCGAATTTAACGAAGGTTCCTTAGTGTTAAGTGTTGTTGGGCCACCTGGAATGTCTTTAGAAGAAAGCAATTAAACAGGAAAACAAGTAGAAACATTATTGCTTGAAATGCCCGAAGTAAATGTGGTAACAAGAAGACAAGGACGTGCAGAATTAGACGAACACGCCCAGGGCGTGAACGCAGCAGAGATTGATGTCCCCTTTACTTTAGAGGATAAAACCAAAGAAGAATTTTTCGAGGAAGTTCGCACAAAGTTAAGTATCGTTCCAGGTTTAAACATCACTCTCGGACAACCCATAGCACACCGTATAGACCATATGT
>JASMTI010000277.1:0-4702 GCA_041694375.1 Bacteroidales bacterium
TTTCGTGCGTACCGGTATCCAGCCAGGCCATGCCACGCCCCATGAGCTGTACACTTAAGCTTCCTTCTTCGAGGTACAATTTATTCAAGTCGGTTATTTCGAGCTCACCCCTTGCCGATGGACTTAAACCTTTTGCCTTTTCAACCACCGTATTGTCGTAAAAATACAATCCGGTAACGGCATATTTCGATTTAGGATTATCCGGCTTCTCTTCAAGGCTCACAACTGCGCCGTTTTTATCAAACTCAACAACTCCATAACGCTCAGGGTCTGTGACATAATAACCGAACACTGTTGCACCTTGCTGCAATTTAGAAGCTTGCGACAATAGCCCCGAAAAGCCATATCCGTAAAAAATATTATCGCCCAGCACCAGGCATACATTATCATCTCCAATAAACTCTTCACCAATGATAAATGCTTGTGCCAACCCATCGGGACTGGGCTGTTTGGCATACTCAATTGATATACCGAGTTGCTGCCCGTTTCCAAATAACTTTTCGTACAAACCAATATCATCGGGGGTTGAAATAATTAAGATTTCGCGTATTCCCGACAACATTAACACCGAAAGCGGATAATATATCATGGGTTTATCATATATCGGCAATATTTGCTTAGATATGCTTTTCGTTAGTGGGTAAAGGCGTGTTCCTGCCCCACCGGCTAAAATAATTCCCTTCATAAGCTTATTTTTTATACAATATAATTAGAATGGTCAATTTTTGTTTTATAATAGTTTATGGTATGCGTTAACCCTTCTTCAAGCCCAACTTTTGGCTCCCAGCCCAACACCTCACGGGCCAGGCTAATATCCGGTTTTCGTTTCATCGGGTCATCTTCAGGCAGCTCTTTCTTAATAATTGCCGATTTTGAATTGGTCAGCCTTCTGATAATTCCGGCCAATTCCTCAACCGAATATTCATTTATGTTACCAATATTGACAGGACCGGTTACATCGCTATTGGAATTCATCAACCTCACCAGGCCATCAATTACATCATCGACATATTGAAACGAACGTGTTTGTTTTCCATCTCCGTAAATGGTCATGGGTTCATTTTTTAAAGCCTGTACAATAAAATTTGAAACAACCCTTCCATCGTTCAATCTCATTTTGGGACCATAAGTGTTAAATATACGGGCTATTTTTATTTTTACTGCATTTTGATGGAAGTAGCTCATAAAAAGCGATTCGGCACATCGTTTTCCCTCATCGTAACTCGCACGTGAGCCCAGTGGGTTAACATTTCCCCAGTATGTTTCGGGCTGTGGATGTACCTCGGGGTTACCATAAACTTCGCTGGTTGAAGCCTGTAATATTTTTGCATTTGTACGTTTGGCCAGCCCTAGCATATTAATGGCCCCCATAACCGATGTTTTGATTGTTTTTATCGGGTTTACCTGATAATGCACAGGCGATGCAGGACAAGCAAGGTTGTACACCTCGTCCACTTCGGCATAAAAAGGTAAAGTAACATCGTGCCTTACCAGTTCAAAATATTTATTTCCAATTAAGTGTTCAATATTTCGTTTTGTACCGGTTAGGAAATTATCTAAACAAATAATATCATGCCCCTCGCTTAAAAGCCTTTCGCAAAGGTGCGACCCGATAAAACCGGCCCCACCGGTAATTAAAATTCGCTTCATCACTATAAGTGTTTTTAAATCAGCATGCAAGTAAGAAACCTCATAAAAAACCAAGGCTACTATACAAACTTCCGAAAGATACAATATTATTGTTCGATAAAAAAATTGTTTCAGACAGGTAAAAAAGCCCAGAACCTTTTGATTATTAACAATTAAATTTTACTTTTGCCGCGCATTTAGCAAAACAATATAAAGTCTAACACATTAAATTAAAAGTTTTTAGATGACAGAAGAAAAAAAAGAACAAGTTGAGCAGCAAGAAGCTGTGGAGCAACCACAGGCTCAACCTGAAGAAGTAAAAGCCGAGGAAACAAAAGAAGAAACAAAGGCAGAAGAAAGTACCCCCCAAGCAGAAGAAAAAGAAGAAAAAGAAACAGCCAAAGCTGATCCTGTAGCAGAACCAGACGAAGACTTTGACTGGGACAGCCTCACCAATAACACTGGTGTTTCAAAATCGCAGGAAAAAGAAAAAGAATTAGAAGAAATGTACAACAACACACTTTCTACGATTCAGGAGAAAGAAGTAGTTGATGGTACTGTTATTTCAATGAACAAACGCGAAGTTGTTGTAAACATTGGTTACAAATCAGACGGCGTTGTTAGCTTAAACGAATTCCGTTACAACCCCGACCTTAAAGTTGGCGACACGGTTGAAGTTTACGTAGAAAGCCTTGAAGACAAAAAAGGCCAGCTCACCTTATCTCACAAAAAAGCCCGGGCTCTCCGCTCATGGGACCGCGTTAATGAAGCGCTTGAGAAAGATGAAATCATCAAAGGATACATTAAGTGCCGTACCAAAGGCGGTATGATTGTTGACGTATTTGGAATTGAGGCATTCTTGCCAGGTTCACAAATCGACGTGAAACCTATCCGCGATTACGATATGTACGTTGGCAAAACAATGGAGTTTAAAGTGGTTAAAATTAACCAGGAATTCCGTAACGTTGTTGTTTCACATAAAGCGCTTATTGAAGCTGAACTTGAACAACAGAAAAAAGAAATTATCTCGAAACTTGAGAAAGGACAGATCCTTGAAGGTACGGTTAAAAATATTACCTCGTACGGTGTATTTATCGACCTTGGTGGTGTTGACGGACTTATCCACATTACAGACCTTAGCTGGGGACGTGTTTCACATCCAAACGAAATTGTTGAGCTTGACCAAAAAATCAATGTGGTTATCCTTGACTTCGACGATGACAAGAAACGTATAGCCCTTGGCTTGAAACAATTAACCCCACATCCATGGGACAGCTTAAGTGAAGAACTGAAAGTTGGCGATAAAGTAAAAGGTAAAGTAGTTGTACTTGCCGATTATGGCGCATTTGTTGAAATCGCACCGGGTGTTGAAGGTTTGATTCACGTTTCGGAAATGAGCTGGAGCCAGCACTTACGCAGTGCACAAGACTTCCTGTCGGTTGGTGACGAAGTTGAAGCTCAAATTCTGACATTAGACCGTGAAGAACGTAAAATGTCGCTTGGTATCAAGCAACTTCACCCAGACCCATGGGAAAAAATCGAAGAGATTTATCCTGTTGGTTCAAAACACAAAGCAAAAGTACGCAACTTCACTAATTTTGGTGTATTTGTAGAAATTGTTGAAGGTGTTGACGGGTTAATCCACATCAGCGACCTTAGCTGGACCAAGAAAATCAAGCATCCTTCAGAGTTCACTTCTATCGGTGAAGAAATTGAAGTTGTTGTGCTCGACATTGACAAGGACAACCGTCGTTTAAGCCTCGGACACAAGCAACTTGAAGAAAACCCATGGGATGTATTTGAAACCATTTTCACTGTTGATTCAATCCATGAAGGCACCATCGTTGAGCTATTCGACAAAGGTGCTGTAATTGCATTGCCATACGGTGTTGAAGGTTTTGCAACCCCACGCCATTTAACTAAAGAAGATGGTTCAAGTGTAAAGGTTGACGATAAGCTTCCATTTAAAGTAATCGAATTCTCAAAATCATCGAAACGAATCATTCTTTCACATTCACGTATTTGGGAAGATGTGAAGCGTGCAGATGAAAAAGAGACTAAGAAAACGAAAGCACAGAGCACGGCCAAAGCTGTTAAAAACATGAATGACAGTGCAGAAAAAACCACGTTAGGTGACATTTCTGACCTTGCAGCTTTAAAATCACAAATGGAAGAAGACGAAAAAGACAAAAAATAACAATTTTTGTCTGGATTATTATAACCGAAATTTGTACCTTGTCTGCGTTATGGATTACACAGTAGAGAAAAAAAACAATTACTCAGTTGTTACGACAACAGCAACAAAGCTGAATACAGCTAATGCTCCCGATTTAAAATCGGAATTTGTATTGTTAACCAACGAAGGTCATAAAAATATCATCTTAGACATGAACAGTTGCGAATATTGCGACTCTTCAGGGCTAAGTTCGATCTTAGTGGCCAACCGTTTGTGTGAACAACTCGAAGGCAAGTTTATTTTAACAGGGTTACAACCCGAAGTTGAAAGTTTGATCAAAGTTTCTTTGCTCGACACCATTCTCGAAATTAAAGAGAATGTAGACGAAGCAACAGAAGTCATGGAAAAAGATGCAGAATAAATCAATCTTCAGACAAAAGTCAAAAGATGATTCCATTTGAACTTACCATCTTAGGAACCGGATCAGCACTTCCAACTTCAAAACGATATCATACCGCTCATGTACTTAATGTACGTGAGCGGTTTTTTTTAATTGATTGCGGCGAAGGCGCCCAAATACAAATGCGAAAATACGGGGTAAAGTTTGCCCGTATCAACCACATTTTTATTTCGCACCTGCATGGCGACCATTACTTTGGGCTTATTGGCCTTTTAACAACATATAACTTACTGGGGCGTACCAACGACCTTCATATTTATGCCCATTCTGAATTACCCAACATCCTGGAATCGCAATTAAATTATATGGGTGACGATATCCAATACAAAATAATATGGCACCCCCTAAATTTTAAACAACCCCAAACCATCCTTGAGAATGATGTGGTAAAAATCACATCATTCCCCTTGAAACACCGCATGGCATGTTGTGGCTTC
>JASMTI010000278.1:0-1192 GCA_041694375.1 Bacteroidales bacterium
GCAGAATATAAATTAAACGTGTATGAATAATCAAAGCACTGTTACCATAGAAATGTTTTATACGCTTACTTGTCCGAATTGCAAAATATTGAAAAGAATGTTGGATGAAGTACTGCCCCAATATGGTGACAAGTTTCAATTAAAAAGAAGCCTTGCCAATTCGCCCATGGGAATGGTCAGAACAATGAAATTAGGAATTCATTCAGTTCCGACCCTTCTCATTGATAATAAAATAACTTTTCGAAGTGTCCCCAAAAAGGAAGAATTAATTAATACCTTGAATAGTTTTATAAATCATTAAATTTTAGAATTATGGAAGAAAAGAAAAAACTAAGATGTCCGCTTGGTGTTCCGGGTGGAATCATTGCTGCCTTAATTGGCTTAATTGGAGTAATTGTTAATATTGTAAACTTCAATTGGTTCGAGTTGATAACCTCTTTTGCGCTCTTATTGTTAGCAATGCCCTTTATACGGGTAACGATGATGGTTCACATGGCAAACGACAGGTTGGATGAATTAGAAAATAAATTAAAAACAAATAAATAAAGGAGATATAACTATGCTAAAAACCGGAATTATCATAGGTAGCACCCGCCCGGGACGCAACGCTGAACAAGTTGCTAAATGGGTATATGATTTTGCATCAAAAAGAAATGATGCAGAATATGAATTAGTTGACCTGAAAGACTACAATTTACCTTTGCTTGATGAAGCTTATCCGGCATCCTTTGGCCAATATTCGAATGAACATACAAAAGTCTGGGCAGAAAAAATTAAATCGCTCGATGCTTTTATCTTTGTAAACGGAGAATATAACCACTCGATACCCGGTGCCCTGAAAAATGCATTGGACTATTTGTATGCCGAATGGAACAATAAAGCGGCCGGTTTTGTAACCTATGGTTCTGCAGGGGGTGCACGAGCTGTAGAGCAACTTCGGCTGGTTTTGAGTGAATTACAAGTCGCTCATGTTCGGGCTCAGGTATTGCTGTCGTTGTATACCGATTTCGAAAACTTTAGTGTTTTTAAACCAGCGCCATTACATGCTGACAACTTAAAAACAATGTTAGACCAATTGAACAGCTGGGGAAATGCTTTAAAAACACTAAGAGAATAATTACAAATTTGTGGAAAATTGGCTGTATATTTTATCCCTCACGGTGGTGGCCCTTGGCATGTGATGGACGATGCT
>JASMTI010000279.1:0-2115 GCA_041694375.1 Bacteroidales bacterium
GGATGAATTATATTTCAGGGCTTGTTTCATATTCAAAATGTCTTATGTTGCCCAAAAATATAAAAAACATTTGATGATATGTTTTCCAACAAAAAGAAAACGAAACGAGCATAGACTGCCCCGATAAGTCGGGGATCCGGACATTAATCACAACCACGGATAGCTTGTCCCGAGCATCGGGAATTATATGCGAATTCCCCCGATAAATCGGGGCAGGCTATGAGTTGCCTTAAAAAATGAACAATATAAACGAATGAAACGAGCATGGTTAGGAGCTTTAATCACAACCACCTATGACTAAAGCGAGTTCAATGAGTCACCTTTGAAAATAATAAATTTAGACGAATGAATATTTCGTGCTATACGTTTTTTTTCTAAATTTGTCATAACGTGAATAAAAACATACACTAAATATATGAACGAAGAAGTTGACATGATTATCGACATGGCTTCTGACCAAATGAAGTCAGCGATTGAACACCTTGAAAAGGAACTGGGTCATTTACGTGCCGGCAAAGCTTCGCCACGTATGCTCGACAGTGTAATGGTTGAATATTACGGAACGATGACACCACTTGCCCAAACCGCAAGCATCACTACACCCGATGCCAAAACCATTGTAGTGCAGCCTTGGGAAAAAGGTATGATAGCCCCGATAGAAAAAGCTATAATCAATGCCAACCTGGGTTTTAACCCCGACAACAATGGCGATTTAATCCGTATTTTTATCCCGCCGCTAACCGAAGAGCGCCGCCAATCACTGGTAAAAGAAGTGCATAAAGAAGGCGAGGCTGCAAAAGTGAGTGTCCGCAACGCACGACGCGATGCAAACGAACAACTCAAAAAATTACTGAAAGAAGGCTTGTCGGAAGACATGGAGAAAGACGGCCTCGATAAAGTACAGGAAATTACAAATAAATTCTCCAAAAAAGCTGATGAAATTCTTGAAGCTAAAGAGAAAGAGATATTAACCGTATAACTTTATTTTTGATAAAGTTTGTGTTTTCATGGCTATTAAAAGAGCAGCTCAACAGGGCTGCTCTTATTTTTTGCGTTTTATAATATACCTGAACAAATCACATAAAGCAATTTGTGCCTCGCTTTCGGGAAATTTGTTCAGGCGGGCTATGGCCTTTTCGCAATATTGGTTCATCATTTCTGTGGCATATTCAATCCCGCCATTCCGGCGCACCAAAGCAATAAGTTCTTCAACTTCTTGTTTCTGGTGATTTTTCTTCTTAACAATATTGATAATCCGTTTTTGCTCTTTCTTATCCGAAGAATTTAAAACATGGATAAGCGGCAAGGTTATCTTTTGTTCTTTAATATCATTCCCAATGGGTTTGCCAATAACCCCTTTTTCTTCGTAATCAAAAATATCATCACGTATTTGAAATGCAATGCCGGCCAAAACACCAATCGCGCGCATCTCTTCTATCACTTCCGTATCCTTGCGCACCGAATGCGTCCCCACCGCCAGGCTTGTACCAATTAATGAAGCGGTTTTCTTCGATATAATATCAAAGTAAGAATTTTCATCAATATCGAGCTTACGGCTTTTTTCGCTTTGCAAAAGTTCACCTTCAATGGTTTCTTTCACTGCACGCGAAATAATATCAAGCGTTTCATATTCCTTCTCCTTTGTTGCAATCAATAAACCTTTAGAAAGTAAAAAGTCGCCAATTAATACAGCATATTTATTTTTCCAAAGGGCATTTATCGAAAAAGCATTGCGCCGCTCGTACGACTCGTCAATTACATCGTCGTGAACCAGGGTTGCCGAATGAAGCAACTCAATTGATGTGGCAGCCAGGTAAGTGCTCCGGTTTATTTCACCATGCATCTTTGCCGACAAAAAAACAAACAACGGCCTTATTTGCTTGCCTTTGCGGCGCACCAAATAATTTACTACTGTATTTAACAATGATATGTCCGAACGCGCTGTTTCCCTGAAAAAATGTTCAAAATCTTTCAGCTCTCCAGCAACCGGCTCTTTTATTTTATCTAGTTTCGACATGATATTTGAAAGCCCAAAAGTATAAATTTAAGAGTCAATATTGACGCTTATCCTAAAATAACCATCAAAAACACTATTAGTTTATCGTTTAATTTATT
>JASMTI010000280.1:0-13666 GCA_041694375.1 Bacteroidales bacterium
GAACATGGTTCATGGTACTTCATTCGTTAACCCACAATAAAACAACATAATTGATTTGCTGTGCCCGCTTTTATAAGCCAGTAATTAAATTCAACTATACATAAAATCTGACGTTTAACGCATCAGGCAGTCAAAATCAACATTATATATCCAACAACCATGATGAAAAAATCTTTTTTACTTATTGCAATCGCACTGCTAACCATTTATAGCCAAGCTGTTAAACCCCGAACCGATGCCAACCTGGTTGGACATGTAGTAAGCAATGGCGAACACCTCCCATTTGTATCGGTATCAATTAAAGGAACTACTATTGGTACCACAACCGATGAAACCGGGCACTACAACATCAACAATTTACCCGAAGGTGAATGGACGGTAAGGGTGCAATCGGTAGGCTACAAACCAGCCGAAAAACCGGTTACCCTTGAAGCTGGAGAAACAAAAGAAATAAAATTCGACATAGAAGAAGATGTTCTCGGAATCGAGGAGGTAGTGGTAACTGCCGACCGAAACGAGAAAAAGCGCCGCGATGCTTCGGTTATTGTGAATACACTTTCGTCGAAACTGTTTAACACAGCCAGTGCGGTTACGCTGAGCGAAAGCCTAAACTTTAGCCCGGGGCTGCGCATGGAAAACAACTGCCAAAACTGCGGTTTTAACCAGGTGCGCATGAACGGAATGGAAGGCCCGTACTCGCAAATACTGATCAACGGGCGCTCAATATTTAGTGGCTTAGCAGGGGTTTACGGGTTGGAGCTGATACCATCGAACATGCTCGAACGCATTGAGGTAATCCGTGGCGGGGGCTCGGCACTATATGGAAGCAATGCCATTGCCGGTACCATTAACCTGATTTTAAAAGATCCCATAACCAATGCTTACGAAATTGGCATAAACGGTGGCGTAATGGGCGCCGGGGTCGAAGGTTCGGGCAGTCCATCGCAGGATTACAGCGTAAACGCCAATGCTTCGGTGGTTTCGTCCGACAATAAAACGGGGCTTTCGCTGTATGGCTTTTATCGCGACCACGACCCCTTTGATGCCAACAACGATTCGTTTTCTGAAATTTCGGAGATGAACAATATTACCTTTGGCACCCGCATTTTTCACCGTTTTGGTGTACGCAATAAACTTACGGGCGACTTCTTCAACATTCAGGAAAGCCGACGTGGAGGCGATATGTTCGACTACCCGCTGCACGAATCGAACATTTCGGAAGCTGTTGACCATAACATCACTACCGGAGCTTTAAACTACGACCAGTTTTTGCGTACCGATGATAAACTTTCGGTTTTTGCTTCAGCCCAGCATGTGATACGCGATTCGTACTATGGTGCCGAACAATCGCTAAAAGATTACGGTGCCACCAAAGGATTTACTTATAATGCAGGCGCGCAGTACAATGCTGTTTTGGGTGCTTCAAAACTTACCGCGGGGGCTGAAATCCGTCAGGAGTGGCTGAACGATACCAAGCTGGGCTACCCCGATTACGAAAATGCGATAATTGAAAATGGGGAAATAGTTGAGATACCACACACTGAAAATACCCTTGTGGCCGACCAGCAAAGTAGTACTGTAGGAGCATTTGCACAATACGAAGTAAGCATCGACAAACTCGCTATATCGGCAGGTGGACGCTTTGACCACTATACCATTAACGACCACACCAAAACAAGTGCCGAAAAAACAGGCAATGTTTTTAGCCCGCGCTTAACACTGAAATACGACGTATTTGAATACTTGCAGGCACGTGCAAGCTACTCGCAAGGCTATCGTGCCCCACAAATATTCGACGAAGATTTACACATTGAAACATCGGGCTCGCGGCAAGTATTGCACCAAAACGATCCCGGACTGAAACAAGAAACCAGCCATAGCTATATGGCTTCTATCGATTTCAACAAACAAATCGACCAAATACACATCAGCTTTTTGGCTGAAGGATTTTATACTCAACTAAACGATGCTTTTGCCAATAAGTACGGCGAAGCCGACGAAAACGGCACCGTTGTTTACACCCGCACCAATGCCGAAGGCGGTGCAAAAGTTCAGGGCGTAAACCTCGAATTCAACTTTATTCCCGGCAGGGATTTTGCCTTAAAATCGGGCTTTACAATTCAGAAAAGCGAGTACGAAGAAGCACAGGAATTTGGTGATAAAAACTTTTTTAGAACCCCAAACAACTATGGTTTTTTAACGCTCGACTGGGACCCGACACACAAACTTGGTTTCTCGGCAACCTCAAATTATACCGGTAAAATGCTGGTCCCTTACTTCGGCCCACAATCAGAAAACCCCGAAATTGGCGAATTGCGCGAATCGAAATCATTCTTAGACCTTGGGTTGAAAGCTAAGTACAATGTTAAAATCAACGGGGCAACCATGCAGCTTTCGGCTGGTATAAAAAACATTTTCAATGCTTACCAATCTGACTTCGATAGCGGCATTGACCGCGACCCCGGATACATCTATGGCCCCACCCTGCCACGCACGGTTTATTTTGGGGTAAAAATCGGCAACCTGGTAAAGTAGTACCAAGGAATAGATCGTTAGATTTTAGACATAAGACAATAGACTTTGTTTGTGTACTGTTGATGAAACTCCTTTTTCAATTATTTTTTAAGGAAGGGCCACTCACATTGAGTGGCTCTTTTGTTACCACAATTGAGCCAATTGCCTTCAACTGCCTCCAAACGTCTCCAAACGTCTCCATACGTTTTTAACTGATGTTAACACCCTCCGGAAGCCACCTGCACTTCACGCACAACCGGTTTCCCAATATTTTTGAGCGCATCAACAAGTTGCCGCATTTCGCGAATGGCATTCGACCGGAAATTATATTCGTTTATTTCCTGCTTCGATGCTGTTGCCAAATCAGGCTGTTCAATGTCAATAAACATTTCTTTAAACTCAGCGGCGGTTTCGGTTAAAATTAAATTTTTAGCATCACCCACAAACCTCGATTTCAGGCAAGCCATACGCACGGTAAGGCTATCGCCGGCATAAAAAATATTGGTTTTCACATCCTGGTTAAAAACCATTTCCCACTTACGGTTGGTAATGTCATCAATAGGTATGTTCATGGCCATGGGCAAATGAAACTGTTCATATTCTTCGGGCGTACGCACATCTATCACATTAATTTTATAATAGTCATGGATGATTTCGTTAGCCAGTTCATCGGCCGATATTTCGTAAAACACACACTCTTTTTGACGTTGTGCTTCGGCAATTTTATTTTGAATGATTTCTTGCCGGCCCGGAACAAATGCGACAATAGCAATTACAACAAAAGGGAGCAAGGCTGCTACGGAATATCGCAACCCGCGGGTTTTAGAAATCCTTGCAGGTTGTTTTCTAACTTTCATCTCAACAAACCAGGTAGCCACAAAAGCAAATACAGCAACGAATGTAAGTACAATTGCAAAAGCAAGTCTCGACATGCCCAGCATTTCAAACATCGTAACGGGGCCCATGGCATCGGCAAGGTAAAAGTCTTTAATTAAAGGATAGCTTTCGGTAAAAGCGAAAACGCCTATAAATGAGCCCAACACAAAAAGCATGGCATCCATTTTACCGATAGCAGCTGCACAAACACTCGTGCCCGGGCAAAAACCACCCAGGATAAACCCAAGCCCCATAATGGCCCCGCCTACAAGTGCCGAACGCAGAAATGTTGGATTAATGTAGATGATACTAATATCGAGTATTCCATAGTGATGAAATAGCAAAACCCCCACCATGGCAGTTACACCAGCCGTGAAAAATACTCGCAAAACAGTAAAATCGTACCCGTAAAAAAGCCCAACCAACTTTTTGGTAGATGAAAACCCGGCCTGTTCAAGTACAAACCCGAAGAAAAACCCAATAATCAGGGCTATAACGAGATTAAATTCATTTGATATGATATACGGTACTAATGGTCCCATAACGTTCTATTTTAGCCAAAGTTTTCTAAAAAAATAAGCAAATGCGTAAGCTGAGCCAAAAATGGCAAACATGGTAATAATGCCACCAAACGACATCACAGCCATTCCACTCAGTGCCGACCCGCTGGTACACCCGCGGGCAAGTTGTGATCCAAACCCAAACAAAGCACCTCCGGAAAGGGCACCAATTACGCGCGCCCAATTGGTGGCTTTAGGCCCTTTTTCAAACTTCAATCCAACACGGTTTGCCCAAACACCTGAGAAAAAAGCACCGACCACAACGCCCAGCACCTCAAAAACCAGCCAGTTGTTGAGTGGCCCCCCTTCACGTTCAGCAGCGTTCTGACTGTAATAAAGGCCGTTTTCGGCATGCTGTGGAGCCACACCCTCTACCGTAGCTATTACACCACTCTTAATTGCACCGCTGGCTCCAAGTCCACGACCGGTTATATAAATGGTACCCAAAAGTACCAGCCCCAGTAAAACGCCGGCCAGATATGGGTTCATGTATGGTTTTGCCTTCGTTGTTTGCATAGCTTATGATTTTGATTCGTTATTTTTCTCTACAATTTTTGTTTCATTGTCAGCATCTTCTTCGTCAACATCTTCGTAGCCGGTCAGCATGGCTTTAATATTTGATGTGGGTGTATGCCCGGTGGTTGTCATATACACATGGACCACCAGAAAAACCATTAAAAGGAAAGCCCCCAGCGTATGCCAAAAGGCAATGCCATGGAGCGGGATGTCCTCAACAACGACCACATCGTTGGCATCGATGGTTTTATGAAACATGTATAAAATGCCCGATATGATAGTAACCGGAATTAAAAACAACTTAAACCCCAGGTAAACCAATCGTTGTAAGGGGTTCATCTTGCTTAGCTCAGTCTTTTTTGTGGGATGTGGCTCCCCTTTAAACATTCCGTAGGAATAATACAATATTTGTTCTTTTAACTTTTTTGTAGTTGGCAGGTACTGTTTCCACTCACCTGTGGCAAAATGCCAGAATATGGCAAAAATGATAAGTACTATTAACGCCCACGATGCAACACGGTGAAAACGTGCCGCCTGCTCAAATCCAAAAATATGAAAAGTGCCATGCACTTCGAACCCGGTTATGGCCAAAAATATAATCAACGCTGCCTGGCTCCAGTGCCAAAAACGTTCAAATCGCTTATAAATATAGATTTGCTTCATAATTAAGCTTTTTTATCGTAATCAATAATGTCCATGTTGTAACGTTTCTTTCGTATCGAAACCACGATCCGTATGGTTGCATGCAGCAGCACTCCGCCGAGCGAAGCAAAAAACAGAAAGACACCAAAGAAATCGAGGGGTTTATTATAATCGCGCCCTGGCAGGTAGAAACCGGCAAGGCTGGCCAAACGTCCATCGGCACTTCGGGTATGGCATTCGGCACAACTTACGGCCTGGTCTTTAGGTGCCACTTGGTGGTTTACCGGCCAGTACATTTCGGTTTCCACAAAATCGTACTCACCGCTGTAAGGCAAGCCTACACGCCTCATGCCCGCTTCGGCTGCCATGTCCCAGTTAAAATCTTTCCAAAACGCACTATCACCTTTTTCGGCGGCATAAAGTTTTGGTTGTATAATGTAGTTATGAACTTTGTCGTAAATCTGGTCGCCCCGATGTACTTTCACAGGAATTATTTTTGAATCAGGGTCGTTGTGCGTACCATACAAGGTATTAATTTGTACCGGGATGCTGTCGATTTTATCGCCCAGCATATAATGGTTTGCCGTACCATTGAACCACACATATTCGGGTTTCACATTTTTAGCCCATTTAAACGACCCTTTAATCGACAGATACTCGTGGTTTCCCATTTCGTCATCAAGATGGAAAGGTTGACCATCTTGCAGCTGTCCGGCATCGCTCCATTTCCATTCCATTTTGGTCGCATTCTCCTTAGCATAAATTGGAATATGGCAGGCCTGACATGAAACCTTAGCATTGTGGCGGTTCAATATGGGATCAAAGTGTGGTGTACTGGTATGGCATTCGTCACATGATAAGCGGTGAGTATTTTCAGAAGAAACCGAATACAAGCGGCCTTTTATGTCATGATTCTCAGCGGTATGACAATCGGTGCAGCTCATATCCATCCCATTGGCCGCCATGTGTACATCCACATCGCGGGTTGTTGACAACATGGCCACATCAAGGTCGCCATGCTTTACATTGTTACCGCCACCCCCAAAGAAATGGCAGCTCCCACAGTTTTGCTTTTTTGGGTCGCCCACATGTTGGGCAACAGTGGTGAGGTTTACTGAGCGGGCAGGATACCCGGCTAATCCCGAACCTTTTTTATATTCGTCGCTGTTATCGTGGCATACCATGCAATCAACATTCCGGGCATTTTCAAAGTCGTAATGGTCGTTGCTCATACCATAACCAATATGGCACTTGGCACATGTTTGCTCGTTGGTTTGTGCTCCAATACAAAAATTATTGACAAGATTTTTCTTCCCTGCTGCTGTAATTCCCCGGCCTTCGGTATAAGCTACACGCTCCCAGTTCCAGTGTGCCGAGTTCATTATTTCTTTATGGCGCTCGGTATGGCAACCAATACAGGCCTCGGTAACTTCCTGTGGTGATTGAAAATCTTTTTGAAGCTCTTCAAACTTGGTATGGTCAACCGAAGACACGGGTTTGATGGCATACTCTTGTTTCAGCTCTTCTAATTGCAAATTGTAGTAAACTTCGTCGTGCAAAATATTGGTTAGTACCAAAGCAATAATTGCAAGCCCTATTACGACAAGAATTGATCTTTTCATAAGCAAAATGTATAATCAATAAATATTCACACTCAAATATATCTATTTATATAGATACTTAGAAGGGCAATGATCATATGAATCACACCTAATCAATGTTAAATTTATCAATTAACTATATCACAAACAGTTGAACAAACATGTTATAAAATAGAAAAGCTCAATTTATATTAAGTCTAAAGTTAAATATCAGATTCCAAACATCAGGCTACAGAGGAAACAAAAAAATTAGAATCTATACCCAATGCTCAAGCCGGTTTTAATTCCTGGTCCCCAAACGGGAATTGTTAAACGCATACGCTCATCGTTAGATTCAACACCCACCCTTTTGTTCAAGAATTCGTAATCGGTCATAAAAGCCTTATAAACATCACCTTCAATACTGGAATAATTAAAGCCGGATTGATCTATTCTATAATCGCCTTTTAACCGGTATCGTTCAACCCCCATGCCTATAAAAAACCAATCGATTATAAACCGCTCTTTTATAACCCACTGGTACCCCATCTGAATACCAAAGCCTATGCTGGAAAGTTTAGTGTCAACCTTAAATTCATGTTTTTGAACAAAATCAGACAAATCGAAATTTTGTTCCCAATACCTGACATATGGGGCAAAATAAACACCTTCAAACTCATTGCTTGTTTTGGCATAAAACCGATAATCGACTGAAGCATGAAAACCAGCCCGGATATTTTCCAAAGAAATACCATCACCGGTATCGAAATAATCAATTAATCTACCATAAGTATTGTCGTCATCAAAAAACATGGCATTCATATTCCAATAGCCAGCTTTAAAATTAATTGTATTATTATCTGCAACCTGCTTTTCATAACTAAATGCATAACTTCCTAAAGCAACTCCCGATAAGTCTAACTTCACAATGTTATCCTGTGCTTCAGCTTTAAGAAATGCAAAAACTGACACAATCATTATTATATATTTCAAATTTCTCATTCTTATACTATTAAGGCTGTTCAACTTTAATTAATTTCGAAACATTATACCCTCTGCTTTCTGCTTTTTTCAGCAACATTTGATAGGTTTCAGGTTTCATTTGCGGACTTCTGCTTAATATCCACAAATAGTCATCTGTTTCAGAACCAATGAGTGCATATGTATAATTTTCATCAAGTTCCAGAATGTTATATGGGGCATAAAAGAAAAGAAAAAAAGAAACTTTAAGCCGGCGGGGTGTTTCGGTCGATGCATATTTTGCTTTGCCTTCGGCAGTTTTAAGTTTGCCGTTTTTATAACCTTGGTTCAATACTTTTATTTTTCCATCGGGGCGCATAGAAT
Organism: Bacteroidales bacterium; assembly: GCA_041694375.1. Classification (GTDB taxonomy): domain Bacteria; phylum Bacteroidota; class Bacteroidia; order Bacteroidales; family Prolixibacteraceae; genus Roseimarinus. The sequence goes on from JASMTI010000280.1 coordinate 8,033, forward strand.
AAGTTGCTGTAACCGAATCGAGCCCACGCTCAAATTTATGGTCAAAACGGGCAATCTCGTACCATGTTCCAAGGTATTCTTCAAGTTCAAACTTAAAAGTTGAATTGATACTTTGATCGGGTTGTGTCATTTCTTGTGCTTTACAGGATGAAAATAAAACAGCCACTATTGCCACAAATGCAATATAATGTAAGCTCTTCATGTTGCAGATTTTTTATAATATTACATAATTATTCTGCACACAAGTTACAAATTTTATTTAAGGGTAAGATAAGCCGATGCAAAGTTATAACCTTCAACTTCAGCTTTAATAAAATCAAAAAGGTTGTTTTTCGACTCCATGGCATGCCTTAAAACTGCTCCGGCCATTCCATAAACAGCTGGCATTTTTGATTTCTGAACCAGATAATACCCGTCTAAAAAATTCTTAACCCCCCCCGAAACAATAAGCTGAACCGGTTTTTGATAATCATCGTAAAGTCCATTCAACAACGAAACCATTTCTTCGGCATTATGCCCAAAGGTTGAAAGGGGGAGCAAATGCCGTGCATAACCATTTTGGTTACGCGTTAATTCAATACTGGCAAAATTGGTGCCGCCAAAAGCCCCAAATTCAATTCCGTCAATCCCAATTTGCAAAAGTTTATCGAGGCTCTCAGGCCCCATTCCCTGACCTACTTCCTTAACCATGATTTTAAACGCACCGGCGGTTTCATCAATAAGCTGGGCAATGGTTTCGTGTGCAGGCCGGCTGAAGGTATCGCCCTCGGGCTGCAAAAATTCCTGCACCGGGTTAACATGAACAAATATACCGTCGGCATCAAGCTTATCGAGCAGGCTGGCAATACGGTCAAACTTTTTATCTGAAAGCAATTGCTCTATCTGGGCAATGCCCAAATTTGCATAAAACGGCAACTTGTTACCCAATATCGGGCGCAGGTTAAAATCATCAAAATATTGGCCGCTTTCAAGTAAAGTGCGGCAAGACCCCAACCCCATGCCAAGTCCAAACTCAGATGCAGCTTCTGCCAAAACATGGTTGATGCGGTTTGCCTTTGCCGAACCTCCTGTCATACTCGAAATCCACAACGGATGTGCCATTTCTTTTCCCAAAAAGCGCACTGGTTGCAACTTTGAGGGCTGAGCTTTAATGAGTGGTTCGTAATTAAAGCGATTATCTGCACCAATGTTGGCCGGCACCGATGTTGCTGCCAAATTTATATGATCGTCTTTTCGTTTAGACATTGAATGTTTTTTTAGAAGAATGACTACAAAAGCTTACAACCAATATTAACACAAAAATGTTCAATCAAATACTGGCTGTCCCGGTAAGGTAATGAACCGCCTGTCCGCTTATTTTCACCCGTTCTCCTGCATATTCGCACAATAAATCACCCCCTCGTTTTGATAGTTGCCTTGCCTCCAATTTTCTTTTCCCAAGCTGTTCACTCCAATAAGGGATAAGCGTTCGGTGTGCCGAACCCGTTACAGGGTCTTCATTTATCCCTTCGCCGGGGGCAAAAAAACGCGAAACAAAATCAACATCAATGCCGGGCGCTGTAATCATAACAGGTGCCCCGAGTTGTTTGAGTTTTTCAAAATCGGGTATTGCATTTATTACTTGTTGTTGATTATCGCAAACAAGCATAAAATTTTCTGACCCCCTGAATGCCTTGTCAGGCGAAACACCCAACATAGCTTCAACTTGTGCAGGGACATCACATTGCGTAAATTGATCAACCGGAAAATCAAGTTCGATGTATTTGCCAACACGGTTAATGAATAGCTTTTCGTTTTGAGAAGTTTCAAATACAATTTCACTGTTGGCTTCTTTAGCAATATTAAACAAAACAAAGGCCGAGGCCAAAGTTGCGTGTCCACACAACGGAACCTCAACAACAGGTGTAAAGTAACGAATTGAATATTGATCGCCATTTCTGCAAACAAAAGCTGTTTCCGAAAGGTTGTTTTCTGCTGCAATATTTTGCATAAGCTCTTTATCAATCCACTTTTCAAGAATCACAACAGCGGCCGGGTTGCCACGAAAAAGCGTATTGGTAAAAGCATCAATTTGGTAAAGGGTAAGTTGCATAATTGTTTCAAGTTTTATGACTCCAAATATAGAAAGTTCATTCCTGATTAACCATGTAAACAGCATCGAGATATAGCATCGAGTCTAACGAAATTCCTCTTTCGTTTGCTTTCTTCCGAACCGATTCGAGCCACTCTTTATTTAATTTAATTTCCTGAATATAGCGATCGACCTTGCGATGATATGCATCGCTTGGGCCTGATTTGATTTCACTGTGCAAAGCCTTACGCATTGTAGCTATTTTATCTTTATCGCTAGTAACCGAAAATTGTATTATCTGAGTTTTAGTTGAAGGTTGCGAGAACACGGTATCAAAAGAGATATCAAGTCCTAAGTCAATTGCATTCTCCTCTAAGAAACGCATTAATATTTTTGCATTACGGCGAGGGGTATCATAAATGTATATTTCTTTTCCTGAAACCAAAACGGTATCAATCTCAGCCAGTGAACATTTCCAGTTACGAATAACTTTATCACCCGGGCTGTATGTAATGGTATTTGGATATATCTCAGTCAATAATGGTTCATATTTTTCACGATGGGTACAATAGCTCAATCCGTATACTAAACCGTTTTCGACATAGGGAGCAGCCACCCATGTAGGTTCAACAAGCCAAAAATCATCATCTGTAATGTTGCACTCAACATACGAATATACTGCTTCGAGTTTTGCTACATGATGATGACTTTTAAAAAATTGATTTTCAACAGTACTAAATACCGCAATTATAAGTATTAGAAGAGGAATGCCCAATTGCATAATTCTTTTTAACCATTTGAGCCGTATTTCTTCACTGTCAGCAGATATTGTATAAAGTATATAACCATATAATGTAAAGAAAGGGGCAAAATAATAGTTTTTAAAATGTTTTGCAACGATGACAATTTGAAAGATAAAAACCAGTATAAAGCCAACCTGCAATAACTGACGACTGGAATTCTTCTTTATAATGTGAAAGAATAAAATAAAAACAATCCCGCCCAACAAGATAAATAATTCGGGATTAATAGTAAATATTTGTTCGATATTCCCGACCAATTTTGAAATATTAAAAACCCGGCTTTCGCCACTCCCATATAAACCATCATGCTTAATTAAACGAAGTGTAAATTCTCTAAAAGCTGGAAACTTTTGTAAAATAGGGGAAATGAATGTTGTGAAAGACACAAGCACTATGCCTCCGTACACAATGCGTTTTTTCCACCCCTTTATTATAAACAAGGGGAGAAAAAGAATAGGTAAATAGTTAAGCTTGGTTGCAAGCCCCAGTCCCATTGTTATCCCAGACCATATGGAAAATTTTAAATCATTTCGTTTATCTCCAACTGCATATTTCAAAATCGCAATAACAAACAATAAAGACACGACAATAAAAAAACGATCGGGATTCACCCGTTTTGTCAAGTCGATTAGTACAGACTGAAAAAAAGGTGTTAGATGAAGTACAAATACATGCTGAAGCTTTATCCTTGAAACACCAACAATGCCTATTATAAGAACTAAAACAGACTGTACAAAATTCAATGTCAATGAAATAGCACCAAGATAAAATTCAGGCCGGGAAAGTACATCTTTTGCAATGTTTCCACGCCCGGCAATAATATGGGTCAGTTTAATTACAATGCCATTAAACAATTGAAATGCAGTGCCCGGATGATCGGTATGGCCTATTCTGCCAAATTTCAACATCGCTACATTTAACCCGTTTATCAGATATGGATACTCAGGATCAATTGCTGTAAGAAAAAAAGCAGGCGAAGTAAAGTAAGCATAGAGCCCCCACAAAAGACATAACAAAGGAACCAGTAATATAACAGGCTTTGTTTTAAATATTATTTTCATGGTTGGCATTCTTGGTTGTTTTATTTGAATTTGATTTTGCGTGCTGCAAATAAGCTCATCTTAATCAACAACCATCCGTGCTTAAAACGACTAATTTGGGTTGAACCATAAGCCCGGTTGCGGTAGCGCACCAAAACCTCGGTTATTTTCAGGTTGAGCTTGGCCGCACCAAAAAGCAAATCGAAATCGCCAAACGGGTCAAAATTTCCAAAATAGCTGCGGTTTGCTTTAATTACTTCGTAATCGGTTTTAAAAAGAACCTTGGTACCACACAAGGTATCTTTCATACGCTGCCCCAATAGAAATGAAAAGAACCAACCAAAAAACTTATTCCCCAACAGGTTCAAGAAGCGCATAGCCTCATCTTCCATGGGGTAAACCAAGCGGCAGCCGTTAATAAACTCTCCTTTATTTTGTGCCAAGGCCTCATAAAACTTAGGCATATCCTCGGGCGGTGTGGTCAGGTCAGCATCTAAAATCATAAGTATGTCGCACGTTGCAGCATCAAAAGCATCACGTACAGCATTACCTTTTCCCTTGCCGGTCTGTTTCATCACTTTGATATCTTTATCGGGATAAGCCTTTTGCACCCTCAACATCTCTTCATAAGTACCGTCCTGCGAACCCCCTTCAATAAAAATAAACTCTTGGTGCGAACCAAATTCAGGGGTTTGAAGTATGGCATTCTCAACATTTCCCTTTTCGTTACGCGAAGGCACAACAATCGTTGTTGAATACTCCTGTTTCTTTGGGGCTTTGCTCACCGGCCTGGCCGTAATAAAATTAACCAGGTCCAACGAATTGACCAAAGGAAGGTTGGCTAAAAACTTATTAAATATTAGATTAATCAGCGGGATGTATTTCGGAAACAACAGTTTCTTTTCGGTTTTAATAATTTCAAAATCTTCAAGTGCCAGCAAATTACGAATATCCTGCACAGACAGCCAGTTCTGGAGCGGCTGTTTTGCTTTGACACGCAAAAATTCGCCCAGTTTAAGAACAGGCTCCCACAAATAATTATAACTCGATATTATAATTTTAGTTGTTGGACTAACATAGGCCCGGATGGTATGAAATAGTTGTTGGATATCCCAAACCGATGTCAGCATATCCGACAAAATAATGTAATCAAAGGTTTTATCGGCTTTAAAGGTTAAAGCATCAGCCACTTGAAAATCAAGTCCCGGATATTTTTCTTTTGCAATATTAATGGCATTTTCAGAAAAATCGACACCCATGCCGTACGACGGTTTTACAGCATTCAACAAATCGCCAGTAGAACAGCCAAGTTCCAATACAGTTGAACCTTGTGGGATGATGAATGAAAACTGTTTTTGTAGCATTTTGTGATAAAAACGGTTCTTTTTTTTCCATTTATCACGTTTTAGTGCGTTCTGTTCAAAATAGTTGGTTAAGCTTTCCGGTGTTGACATGGTTGATTATTTTAAAAAACGCCTCAAATATATTCATAATATTATAAAGCAAAAGTACATTGGCCTTCAAAAAAGTACTGAAATAAATCAGAATCGTTCAAACAATGATTATTTTTGAAAAAAAATCACTAGTGTCCCATTAAAATTGGGACGTTATTAAAAATTAAACAAATTTGGCTCATCAAGCCTAAAACGTTCTTTGTCATTTTGAAATTTAGTTCTATCAAATAAGTCTCGAAGGTGAGTTTTATCTGTTAAAGATATGC
>JASMTI010000281.1:0-18614 GCA_041694375.1 Bacteroidales bacterium
TAGTTTGTCGCTCCATTCCCGGGGCTGCTCTGCCTGTATTGGTTCACGTTGGTAAGCCTCAACGGGTGAAATTGGTTCGGGCTGCGAAAAAAAAGTTTTTGTTTGAACTGCATTTTCTACACTTTCTACATTGATTTTGTCTTTTTCGAACATTTCGCCCGTTTGTTCAAATTTAACAAATTTTCGCCAATCCATATTTATAATAATGTCGGCAATATCCGCCCCGGCTTCTTTTAGTCCCTGGTCTGCCAACCGCTCCAACAAATCAGAAAAAATAAACCGTGTACCGGGTAAACGTTTTTTGTATTTGTTGGCTTTGTCCTGCCATTCTTTGAAGGTGTTACCATCTTTTGAAAGGTCAGGAAAAATAAAAACGTCCCTGCCTTTTAATGCTTTCAGTTTATCAATTGAAAAGCTGCTTTTGTTGTAAACTGCCAACCAAATAAAGTCTTTAGGGTGTTCAGGTAGCCCAAAATACAAAGCTCCGTAAACGGCTGTTTTTGGTGCTTCAACCAATGCAACCGGGTTGAGTGGGTGTTTACTCAATAGGTGGCTGCCAAATAAACAAGTTATTCGTTTATCCTGCTCTTTATAAAGCCTCAACCATTCAGGCAATGGCATATTATTTTTAGTGTGGTGCTTTTCAATTATCGAGTGTAAAAAGTCTGTTCCGATGGTGTGGTTTGTTTCATTAAATTGTTTGACTTGCACCGCCCGGACGTTCCCGGCAATGTCGATAAAAGGAAACGTAACCGCCCCGGCTCTGTAACCGTTGGCAACTGTTCCCAAATAATACAGGGAAATAACCTTTTCAATGTCGGTTTGCTCAAATGGATATTGAACACGTTTTAGCAAGTTTTGAATAAATACATTGTGTTCGTAACGTTCAGGCTGCAAGGTTTCTTTTAATACCTCAACGGGCATAAAAACAGGCTTTTTTGTCGCTTTGCGCTTTGGCTTCCATTCGTCCGGCACATTGTAGTTTTTGCCTTGTTGCTCTTTTTCGTAACCGTTCAAATATGGGTTGAGGTGGTAACTGCATTTGCTTTCCCGGTCACAACGTCCGTAAATTTCCGGCAAATAATCGCCCTTTATGGTGTCAATATAACGGACGAATGTTTTTTTATTGCATTCCGGGCAATAGTGTTTTTTACTGCCAGTTTCTAATATGTACCTGTATTCATTCATTTGTAAAGTTCTTTGTTTAATGCTTTTACTGAGAGTGCAATTAAAAACTTCATTAAATCATTGATACAAATCCCGGTTATTTTTGAAGCCTTAGCAATTGCAATTGCTGCCTCATTAAGTGCTTGCATTCTTAGAAAATCTACTTCATTTTCGCTAATGTCATTTTTCATTTTTGTAAATTTTAGATTAAAAAATATTTTCTTTTTCTGCATTTACTGCCATTCCGTAAGCTTTCCGGGTTGTTTCATAGCCAATATTTCGTAAACGGTCGGCAAATGTTCTTCGTGAACAGGCTCTAAAACCGCCTTCAATGCAATAGCTCCGGTAATCACTGAAAATTTCTTTTAACGGTATTTCGTTTGTTGCTGAAATTTTATATTCAGTTTCATTCAAAAACATTTGTGCGCTATCACTTTCAATACGGTATTGTTCAACGGCTTTTTGAGCTGCCTCACATTTAGAAAATCGTTTTTGTTTTAACAACCTGTCAAGCCCGGTTAATACCCAGTTAAAAACGCCCGAAAGTTCATTTTCAATAATCTTTGTATGTAGGTTTTTATCCTGCTCATGTTCCGGTATGGTAACATCAAAAGGAATGATTAAAAACCGCCTGAAATAGGCATTTGTATGTTCAACGTCTTTGGGCAATTCGTTAACGTTGAATATCATTTTTGCATATTGTGTTAATTCCATTGGCTTGCCGTATGGCAAACGGGCTGGCATGGGCTCTCCCGAGACCATTTTCTTAAATTTATCGGTTTGCAGCGTATTGCTTATTTCGCTTGCATAGTTTACAAGCTTATTGGCAATCATTGCCCTGTAATACCCGGAATCATCTGTAAGTTCCTGTAATGAATAGTTACTTACATTATTTCGCCCCAGTAAAGCGTTAACAACCTCAAAAAATACACTTTTACCATTTGCCCCAGTGCCGTATAATATCAAGGCTTTTTCTTCTTTTAACTGGTTGCTGCCATGCCGGATAAACACAAAGCCCAAATATTCAGCTAAAATATTTTGACGTTCTTTGTCGGGCAATACCCGGTTTAAATAAGCTTCAAATATTGGTGCTTTTGCCTTTGGGGTGTACTCAAATGGTAATTGATATGTAATGAAGTCCGAACGGTCAAACGGTCGTAATTTTGTCCCTTGTGGGCTTATTTCAAACGTTCCGTTTACGAGGTTAATCAACACTTTGTTTTTTAGAGTTTCCGGGGTTGGTAAATATGCTGTTGAAAGGAATTGTTTAAAAAGCTGTTCCCGGAATTGGTAAAATCTTGCTGTAAACATTGCAACGCCCATTTTTTCGGCTGCCTCACCTAAAAACTTTTGAAATAACTCTTTATCAATTGCAGCCCAGTAAGTGCCATTATACACATAAATAAAATCCTGGTTCTTACATAAACCCCAGCGATTTTGCTCTGCTATTTTAAGCGTGTTTTCAATTGATATGACTAAAAAATGCTTTGTGTTCAATTTAAAATTTTCGGCATTGTGAGGGTTCGCCAATGCTTCAAAATCCAGTTTTCCAAACTGCTCAATCAGTTGTTTTAATATTTCAGCATGTGGCGTGGCATCACTTTGTTTTTTTAGTTCTTCAACGTGGTTGAGAATCTTTGCCGGGTTGAGGTCGGCAAATTGTGGTTTCAATTTTATTGCTTCGTTACTCATGGCTATTGGTTTTTAAATGTTTTACAATAGCCGGGTTTGTAGAATAATATCCGGCACGGTGTTTTGAAATTTTACAATCTTTGGTTGTAACCTTTCTAATACGGTTCTGTTTTTGCCATTCAGCAACGTAGCGGCATAAATTTGCCCTCAAAATACCCGTTTCCACTGATACCATCAACATGGTTTTTGGCTTGCTGTAAAAGGCATTAAATGCCCTTTTCATTTGTCTTTGAAAATGGTTATCTTTATACCGTCTTTTTGCAGTATTGCCGTTACTCTTTTGCCGGGGTGCGGCATTCTTTTTTAAACACATATTAAGCCCCCCTTCTTTTATTGGTTAAATACTGGTTGGCTTGCTGCTCAATTTCAGCGTTTGTTTTTACACGTCCTGTTTTTAAATAATTCATTAATTCAGTACGTGAAAAATACAGTCGTTTGCTTCGTTTCATGTAGGGTATTTCAGCCCTTGAAACTTTTGAGTAGATTGTATGAACAGAGAGGTTTAAAAATTCGGCTGTTTGCTGAATATTTAGTAACTGGTCGGGGTGGTCGGTCGGCTCAACCTCTTCGGGCTGGCTTTTAATAGTAAGCAATAAATTTTCAATACTGCTTAATCTTTGTTCAATAACTTCAAAAGGATTCATCATCTGCAATAATATTTTTGTTAATACTATCGCAAATCTACAATGGTTGTTGTGTGTATGTGGTTGATGTTTAGTTGTTTAAAGTTGGCTAAATAGTTTAAACAACTAAAACAAACTTTTTATTTATGTTTTAGTTATTTTTCTTTGAATTGAAATTTTTTCTTTGTCAATATCCTTTTGTTCTGGTATGGCTTTTCGGTAGTTTTCACATCCTGTTTTTAATCCAAAATCTTTTTGAAGCATTAAAAAAATTTCTTTGTCCCCTGTATTTTCCCAAATATTCAAGTTTTTCAAAGCCTCAACCATTGTTTTCAAATTAGCTGTATTTTTGCCTGAATAATTGGTTCTTAATATTATGGCTATTTCTTTAGGACTTTGGTAGGTTGTATTTTCTTTAATAAAAGATTCGATTGGTTTATATTTTGCTTTTGGTCGCCCCCCTTTGTTTTTTTGTTGTTGAGGTGGGAATGGTTCAATGTTTGTTTGGCTTTCATTGCTGTAATGGTCAATTAATTGTTCAATCAAATCATCATAGTAATTAATGCCTTCAACCCTTCCAGTTTTTGGAAAATTCTGCCTAAATTCAAATATTAGATTATGTAAAGTTTTTAAAGGAATTATATTAAATTCTTTGTAGTATGATTCAAATTTCTTTTGAATATAAATATAACTGTTCCAAAACACTGCTTTTAAGTCTTGTTTGTTCGTATAGTTATTTCTTGTATTGTATTGCCAACTAACTTCGTCCCAGCTAACTTTAAGTAGTAGCCAGTTGTTGAAGTCTTTTTCTTTTTCTTGTTTATTTTTAATGTATCCTTCGTTTTTTTCTATCCCAGTTTCAACAAAACTTTTTTTCACTTTAAGGATTGATTGTTTACAGTTTAATAGTTGTAAGTGTGGTATTATCCCGGGTGTGGGTGCATTTTTAATTTTCAATAAAGGTATTCCATCAGGATTGAGGTTTTCCAATTGGTCTTTATAAAATGAAATGCTTTCTGTTTTTCTTTGTTCTATTGTTTCACCCTCTTTTATATCGTGTTCAATATTATTGGTTTCAATAAGGTTTAGGCTGAAATATAGTTCGCCTTTTCTTTTTTGGTATACCATGTTACTATATTCAATCCATTCATTAACTACACTTAAACAACCATCATAAAAGCGGTTATAATTAATGTTTGGTTCTTCTTTTTGAGCGGTGTCAAATGCACAAAAAAAGTAATTATCTAAATTTTGTTTATTGTGTTCGTTTAAAATACCATTGAGAATTATTTTTGTAAAATCCATGTTGTTGAAAAACTTAAATGGGTTAAAAATTTAAATGTATTTTATTGGCTGCTTTGCGTTTGGCTTCGTCCACAATTTTAGCGTAAACCTGTGTGGTTTTTAGGTCTTTATGTCCTAACATTTTGGAAACGGTGTAAATATCAGTACCGTTGAATAATTGAAGGGTGGCGAACGTATGCCGGAAACAATGAAAAGTAATATCCTTTGTTATTCCGGCTGCTCCTACCCATTGATAAAGATGTTTGTTTTGGTAGGCTGAATATTCCAAACCCTCAAAAACGTTTCCGGTTGGTTCGCCCGGTGTTCCGCAAAGGTTAAACGCCTGTTCTGATATGGGTAATACCTCAACGCCTTTGGTTTTCTTTTGGTCGAAATTTAAAAAATAGCCTTGCCCTTCAATAAATTCAATTTCGCCCCAAACCAGTTTTTTAATATCTGAAAACCTCAACCCGGTTAGTGCCGAAAACAAGGCTGCACGTTTCAATAATTCGTTATTACATGGTGTTTTTACAAGCCTGTTGAGTTCTTCAATGGTCAGGTATTCCCTTCGTGTTTCTGCTGTTCTTATTGGTTCTATTCGGCTATTGAGGTCGGTTTGTAGTATGCCGTCCTTATAAGCCTGCTTTAATGCTGCTTTGAGTTTATTAAAATATGAAACGGCTGAATTTTGCGAAAGGGTGGTTTTGTCGCTTTTATTGCTTTTTGTGGTTAAAAGGTATTCTTTAAAGTCTTCAATTTTGCTTTCGTTGAGGTCGGCAAATTTCAATTTTCCATTACTGAATGATTCGAGGTGCTTTAATGCAGATAGCCAACTGTTACGGTTCGATTCTTTGCGTTTGTCGGTTAACATTCTGAAATACTCAATAAAACAACGTTCGCCCTGCTCCTTAATTCTTAGCTGCTCTTTTTCGTATTGGCTGTATATTTCAGGCTTATTCAAAAAGTTTTCCCGTTTCTGCCTTATGCTTTCGGCAATTTTCAAAGTTTCAATATTGTGCTGTTTGTCAATAGGGTTAATACTAACTTTTTTAATATTCCCGTGTTTGTCAGTCTTTGTATCATCGAAAATATAAAGCCCTAAAAACTCCCTTCGTGTGGGTTTGCCTGTTTCGGGGTGGGGTATTGCCGGGTAAAAATCTAAATAAAGGCTTTGCCGTCCTTTACTGATTTTCTTTTGCCTTAATTTTACTTTTGCAGCCATGTCTTTTATGCTTAATGTAGTAAATGTATAAAATGTAGTTCTAAAACAAACTTTATTTTTTAATGTCTTAATATAAATAGTTCGTCAAAGTGTTGTTTTGATATTAGTACAAACTTTCCTTTTCTCTGTTTGGGGATAGCATTTTCAGAAACACGGCTATAAACGGCATCCCTACTCAAATTATATTTTTCCATTGCTTCGTTTACCGTGTACCATTCTGAAATATTAGAAATGTCGTTTCTGTTCTTTTCAAAATAGTTATCAATATGCTTTTTTGAAACGTGGGTTTTCCCGCCAATTTTGGTTTTTGGAATATTGTTTTCCCTTACAATTTTAAAAGCCCATGTTTGCCCAATATTGAATTTATTTTGTATTTCCTGAAAGGTGTAAAACTCTGTTATTGGTTTGCGTTCTGTGGGGGTGGGGTGTTCGTATGCTTTATTTTGTCTGAATATGCTTAGTAAGTCATCCTTTAAGAATAAAACTTTCCTGTTAGTCATTCGCTTACCTTTAATTATTCCACCGTTCAGCCAATTATAAATAGTTTGCCTACTTACACCTAAATACAAAGCTGTTTCGGTTACTGTTAAGGTGTCTTTGTCTTTTATCGGTAATGAATATTTATTTGCAGGATTCTTTTTTGTCTTTTGAGTTTCGGTATTTGACTGGTTTATTTTCGCCTGCCTTTTATTTTGTTTGTATGCTGCACTGTTGCATTTTTTTGAACAATAACGGGTAGAGGTTTTTTGTGCTGTAAACTCATTACCGCAATATTCGCAAATTCGTTGTATGGTTATATTACTACTCATTATTTATTTATGCCTTTTAATTCACTCTTAAATGTCAATTAATATCAATAATTGTAAATAAATGACAAATAATGTCAAAACCTTACACTAATGAGGTACAAAAAAGCCTCATTTTTGATGTGAGGTACAACAAAGGTACAAATTTGTACCCAATAAACGAATAATAACACAAAATAAATATAGTAATAAGGAATAAAAAAAGCCCTGTAAATAAGGGCTTAATGTAGGTTTGTTATTTGTTTGCTGTTTGTTTGTTTTGTGGTGGTTACTTTCCGATACAAAAATTCTTAAATATATTACCAAGCACCTCATCGGTTGATATTTCACCGGTGATTTCACCTAAATAGTGCAGGCATTCGCGGATGTCCTGAGAAAGGAAATCGCCGGAAATGCCGGCGTTGAGGCCTTCAATAACCCGTTTTATGGCTTCACCGGCATGGGTGAGCGATTCGTAATGGCGGAGGTTGGTAATGATGGTGTCGTTTTCGTTATAACCGTTGCTTTGTACCGATTGGGTAAGGAAAGTGGTGAGCTTTTCGATGTTTAGTTTCTCGAGTGCTGAAATGGGAATCACCGGAAACTCCATGGCTTCACCCATTTGGGTTAACTCTTCGATGGTTGCATTATCTGCTTTATCGGTTTTGTTAATGATCAAGACTGATTTTTTTGTGTGCAGTTTCTCGCTCATGCGTGTCAGGAAGATGATAATATCATTAAACGGGCGGGTGGCATCAATAATGGTGAGCACAATTTCGGCCTGCTCAATTTTTTGAAAGGTGCGTTCAATGCCCAATGTCTCAATATGGTCGGTAGTGGTGCGTATGCCCGCTGTATCGATAAACCTGAACTGTATGCCTTCGATAATAACTACATCTTCGATCACATCTCGGGTAGTGCCGGCAATTTCCGAGACAATAGCACGCTCATCGTTCAGCAGGGCATTCAGCAAAGTTGACTTTCCAACATTGGCATCGCCGGCAATGGCAACCGGAATGCCGTTTTTGATGGCGTTGCCGTACTTGAACGATCCAGCCAATTTTTCAATGAGGCTATCAATTTCAAGTGTTAAATTCAAAAGTTGTTCCCGGTTGGCAAATTCAACGTCTTCTTCGCTAAAATCGAGTTCCAGTTCAACCATCGATGTAAAATGCAACAATTGGTCGCGAAGGGTTTTTATTTCGGTTGATATGCCCCCCCGCATTTGGTTGATGGCGACATGGTGGGCAGCTTCCGACGAAGCTGATATTACATCGGCCACGGCTTCGGCTTGTGCAAGGTCCATTTTGCCATTCAAAAACGCACGGCGGGTAAACTCCCCGGGTTGTGCCATACGTGCGCCATTTTGAAGTAACAGCTGAAGGATGGTTTGTTGGATGTAAACGGATCCATGGCATGATATTTCAACAATCTCTTCGCCGGTAAACGAATGCGGCGCCTTGAAAAGGGCAACAACAACCTCATCTATAATGGTTTCTCCATCACGGACCGTACCAAAATGAAGGGTGTTTGCTTTTTGTCCTGCCAGTTTTTTTCCCGGTTTTACCGAATGAAAAATATGGTCTGTTATAGCAATGGCTTCGTTGCCCGATAACCGGACAACCGCTATGGCCCCGCTTCCGGGTGCTGTGCTGATGGCGCAGATGGTATGTTGATCAATCATACAACAAAAATAGAAGTATTTTCGTTCTGTGCCAATCCAAATGGGATTTATGGGTTGATGGAAAGATGGGATTGCTGTCAGTGGTTATTGCCCCCAACCCCCTGAAGGGGGCTAAAAGATGGAATATTTAAGATTGTTTTGTGGGAGTATGTTGCTGTATTGAGAAAAGAAATAATATAAATTCCAAATTTCATCGAAGTTGCGAAAAAGTCCCCTTAAGGAGATTTAGGGGCAAAAAAAGTAAATGAATTAAATGAATGATTGAAAATTGGAAAATGGAAAAGCTTCCAAAAGATAGGAGAAGAAAGGCTTCCAAAACTCTTCCTTCATATTTAACTGCCTCCAATTCTTCTATTACAACCAACTGTTTCCAACCGCTTTCGATTGCCTCCAACCGTTTTCGACTGTCTTCAATTGCTTTCCATTGCTTTTTCAATAAAATCCCGAATAATTTGTAAGAAATTTCGAAAAGCTTTTTCAGGACAGGGATTGTTCTTGTTTGTTTATTGTAAGTGTTTGTATGTTAGGTGATAATTTGTGATTGCCTGCTTGTTGTTATACAGCCAATTAACATTTAGGGGCATATTCAAGATTGAAAAAATTGAATAGATATTCATTATTGTTACATTTGTTTCCATTCTTAAAAAAATCAATAAAATGAAGCTATTAGAAGGAAAAACTGCTATTATAACCGGTGCCTCACGTGGTATTGGTAAGTCTATTGCCTTATTTTTTGCAGGCGAAGGTTGTAACATTGCCTTTACCGATTTGTTTGATGACGAAAACATGCAAGCTACCCAAAAAGAGATTGAAAAGTTGGGGGTAAAAGCCAAAGGTTATGCATCGAATGCTGCAAGTTTTGAGGATACTGATAAAGTGGTGGCAGATATTGTCAATGACTTTGGTGGAATTGATGTATTGGTAAACAATGCAGGAATAACCAAGGATACTTTGCTGATGCGTATGACCGAAGAGCAATGGGATGCGGTAATTAATGTTAACCTGAAATCGGTTTTTAATTTTACCAAGGCGGCCCAAAAAATCATGCTAAAACAACGCAGTGGTTCAATTATTAATATGAGCTCGGTTGTTGGTGTGAGTGGAAATGCAGGCCAGGCTAACTACTCGGCATCAAAGGCCGGGATTATTGGGTTTACCAAATCGGTGGCCAAAGAGCTTGGTTCACGCGGTATTCGTTCAAACGCCATTGCCCCCGGATTTATTATTACCGAAATGACAGCAAAAATACCTGAAGATGCACGCAAGGCCTGGGAGGCATCAATACCCCTCAAACGTGGCGGGCAGCCCGAAGAGGTGGCTAAAGTGGCTGCTTTTTTGGCCTCCGACCTTTCATCGTATGTAAGCGGACAGGTAATTAATGTTTGCGGTGCGATGAACACATAATCAAAAATCATTTTTTATATTTACAACCCTGCTCAATCGGCAGGGTTTTTTATTATAAAAAGATTTTATGGTAAGTAAAGGGTTATTTATTGGTTTAACTACAGTTGATATTCAATATTTTGTTGAAAGTCATCCATTGGAAAACAGTAAAGTAAAGGCAAAAGATAAACCTCTGGTAGTAGCCGGTGGGCCAGCTGCAAATGCAGCTGTTGCTTTTAGCGTGTTAAACGGACAGGCAGATTTTTTGACATGCATTGGTGAAAATGCTTTCAGACGTGTATTAAGCGATGATTTCATGACCAGCAAAGTGAAGGTTATTGACGCCATGCGCGAAAAAAAATACGACCCAATTATTGCTTCTGTGTTAACCAATACAAGCAACAGCGAGCGAACCATTATTACGCATCATCCAGGATTAGTTGAAGTTGGGGGTGCGTTTAAGCAAATTAGAATTAATGACTATGATTTTGTTTTTATCGATGGATTTTATCCCGAACTTGCTGTTCCGGTTTGTAAAATGGCAAAAAATGCCGGGTTGCCGGTAATATTCGACGGTGGTAGCTGGAAGCCTCATATGCCCGATATTTTGCCTTGGGTTGATATTGCTATTTGTTCGGCTAATTATATCCCTCCCGGGTGTTCATCTATGACTGAAATTATTAATTTTACTCAAAGCTTTGGTGTTAAGTATGTCGCTGTTAGCAGGGGCGAAAAACCAATTTGTACCAACATGGGTGATATTAACATAGAGAAAGTTGATGCTGTTGATTCGCTTGCAGCTGGTGATTTTTTGCACGGTGCTTTTTGTTGGTATTTTATGCAAGGCCATAAGTATATGGATAGCCTGAAAAAAGCCTCAAAACTGGCCACGTATTCTACACAGTTTAAAGGAACAAGAAGTTGGATTGAACATTGGAAAACCATTTTTGATATGTAATTGTGTTTTTTTTAAGTTAATTTGTGTAATATGTAGGATATTATTGCGTTATAAAAGCTAAATAAATAAAAAATGAAGTGCGGGGAGACAAAAATTGCATCTTGGTTAAGTGAAAATATTTTTTTTATTATTTCAGCTCTGTTTGTTTTAAGTGTCCCTTTCTCTGAATCGTTTATTAGTATAACTTCAGGCTTAATTGCCTTACAACTTTTTTATCCACCTTTTTTTAAAAAATATGCAGTCCGGTTTATTTATGATAAATCGTTGTGGGCATTAATGGGGGTTTACTTGCTCTTTATTATAGGGCTCTTGTTTTGTGAGAATCCTTCTGAAGGATTATATGAACTTCGCAAGAATATGTTTTGGATCATTATTCCTCCCGGTATGGCACTTACAAAAAAGCTTACCGAAAAGCAATTTTGGATTGTTGTGTTTTTGTTTGTTTTTGCAGTTTCAGTGGGTGCAGTAATAGCCTCTGTTAAAGTATTGTTGTTTGATAAACTACAGTTAGATAATGTTAGGGATGCTACTTACATTTCAAATATTATTTATTCGCTTCAGGTGGTTTTTTCTTTCTTTATATTGATTTATGCAAGGTTGACCAAAAAGCCTGTTTTTCGTAATATTAACTGGTTTGTTATTGTTGTTTGGGGTATATGGCTATTTGTATTCCTGAATATTCAAAAGTCGCTCACCGGCTTGGTAGCATTCGTGTTTACAGCCTTTGTGTTTTTGATATGGTTTATCAAACAATCAAAAACTAAAAAAAGCAGGTTGGCCGGTTTGTTTTTTATTATTGCTTTATTTATTGTTCCGGCAGGGTATATATCGTATGTGGCCTTAAACTTTTACAATGTAAAAGATGAGATGCCCCCAACAACGGTTAAAACAGAAAATGGAAATGATTATCGTTTTTATTTTGATCATTCGATGAAGGAAAACGGACATTTTGTTTATTGGTACTTGTGTGATGAAGAGCTGGAAAAAGCCTGGAATTCTGTGAGTGAATACAATATTCATGATAAAAACGATGACGGGTATGACATCTATTCAACTTTAATACGATATTTAACAAGTAAGGGCTTGCATAAAGATTCAGCAGGTGTTGCTGCATTATCGCAACAAGATATTAAAAATATTGAGCATGGCTTTTCAAATTATATATTCTATGAAAAACGGTTTTCGCTTTACCCCAGGGTCTACGAAACCATTTGGGAGATAGATAAATACACTACGACCAACGACCCGAATAATCAATCGCTTTCGCAACGTATTGAATATACCAGAGCCGCAATTTATATTATAAAAAATAACCCGCTGGGTGTGGGCACGGGTAATGCCAGGCCTTATTATAAAGAAGCCTATAATGAACTTGACTCGAACCTTGACGAAGAATTTCAGTACCTGGCACATAATCAGTATCTCACCTATATGGTACGATTTGGTGTGCCCGGGTTTGTTGTTATTATGTTGTTGCTGTTTTATGCCGTAAAAAGAAAAAACGGTTTCCATATTTATGCCTTGGTTCTTTTACTCTCTGTTTTCGGTATGGCTGGCTTTGGCGAGAATGTATTAGAAAACCATTCAGGGCTGTCACTTTTCTTATTCTTTTTATCATTGTTTTTATGGCATTATCCCCAAAAAAGAATTTCAAAATGACGAAAAAAACGTAATTTTGGATAAAAAATAATGTATGAAGAGTCTCTCTTATCAGTTAAATTTCAATCATCTGCTTTTTTTGGCCGTTTCCTTAATTGTGCTGATTTTTGGCAATTTCCTGATTTTGGATCTTATTATAAATAAACGTGTTGAAAATAAGGTGCAACAAAAGGGTGGGTTAATTTATGATTATTTTATAAGCAACAATCAACCAACAAAGGAATTGGACAGCAAACAGTTAAAAAATCAAATTCAGCACTATTATTTTTCATCCTCTGAAGGGTGTTTGCTTTATAACAGTAAGAATAGCCAAGCTTTTGTATTGTCCGGAAAGAGATACAATGATGAAGTGCATCTTTCAGATGAGTTACATAAATTCATACGTGATTATAAAGACAAAAGCCCAAATGTTTTAGGGGTCGATTTAATGGATGGTGGCAAGCATTCATTTGTTTATGTTGCTCCTTTAAAAAATCAGCACGAAATTTTTTTTATTTTTTATGCAGGTAGTGGGTTTATCGAAAACCTGGGACATTATCCGGCATGGTATGGTGCCATGTTTGGCCTGGTATCTGTTGTTGCGCTTTGGCTGATTATTTCTGTTAACCGGAGGATTGCAGCTCCTTACAGTGATATTGCACAATCGGTCTTAAAAAGAACGGAATCGAGTGCTGGTATTTCGGGAAAACAAAGCGAATCGATGTTATTAAAGCGGGCCGTAAATTTAATGCAAAGTCAGCTGCTGTTTTACGAAAAGAATATCGAGAAATCATCACATGATCAGCAAAAGTTTGAAAATGACATTAAGATTGCCCGAAGCCTGCAAAAAAGAATTCTTCCAAAAGATATAGGGAAGCAGCTTCAGGATTCAGGTGTTGAAATTAAAGCAAAGTCAGAGGCTTTATTTGAAGTAGGTGGTGATTTTTATGATTATTATATGCTTGATGAGAAGCATTTACTTTTTACCATTGGCGATGTTGCAGGAAAAGGTATACCCGCTTCACTTTTTATGATTTTCGCACAAACAACCATGCGTTCAATTGCGCAGGCAGGGATGAATGCCGGTGAAATTGTAACAAAATTAAACGAGCGTATTATCGAGGAGAATGTGTCTGATTTATTTTTCACGCTCTTTTTGGGCATTATAAATATTCAAACCGGGGCACTGCAATACTGTAATGCTGCCCATAACCTTCCAATATTAATTAAAAGTTCGGGGTCGCTCGATGAGTTGACCAATATACATGGTATTCCTGTTGGTATTTATGGCAATAAAATTTACGGGTACTCCGAAATCAAATTGAATGATGATGACCAGATTGCTGTTTATACTGATGGACTGATTGATACAATTGATGAAAACGAAATGGATTATTCAGTTGATGTGTTGAAATATAATCTTTTGGGGGCTTGGTTTTTGAGCCCCGGTGAAATCATTAATAAGATATTTGCAAGTGTTACAGGCTTCAGGGGTAATGCAAAAGCGGTTGATGACATGACGATTTTAGCCCTTAAATATTCAAAACAAGCAAAAAATACTTTGTGACAAACCTGTATTGGTATTAATCAAATGTGATTTAATTTGTTTTTGGGCAGCAATTTTTATATTTGTCGAAACTCAAAAAACACCAAAGTGAAAATTAAAAATTTTACGTTTTTGTTATTTTCATTCCTGATTATTTTTTATGCTGTTGTTCATAATAAATTGACCCCTCCTGAATTGGTTGTAAAAAAAGTACAACTCGACAGCATTGAACAAATCATTGATATTAACGATTCGTTGGTCATCCCTGTTGTTTATGACACTTTGATGATTGATGCCAATGCACCGGTAACCGTCAGGAAAAAACAGTTTATCAACCAGGTTTTGCCGGCTGTTTTAATTGTCAGGTATCAACTTGCGTTTAAAACTAACAGGGTTAAAACAATTTTGCAACAAATAAAAAATGAAGTTCCAATTTCCCCTTGCGATTCTGCATTTATCGATAGTTTGAAGGCACGTTACCGTGCCGAATCGTACGAGAATTTACTGGTGCGTTTAAAGCCAAACCCCGTCAGCCTTGTTTTAGCACAAGCTGCTGTTGAATCGGCTTGGGGACTTTCTCGTTTTGCTACCGAAGGGAAAAACTTATTTGGGGTGTGGACCGTACCCTCGGATAAAAACATCATCAAGTCGTTAAATAACCGGGGCGACCAGCAAATTTTTGTAAAAAGATATAATTCAATTGCTGAGTCGATCGACCACTATTTTTTAACTTTAGGCCGGCATAATGCGTATCGTAGTTTCCGAATGAAACGATTTGAACAGGATGATGTGTATGAGATGGTCAAAGAGCTTGACCGTTATTCTGAGCAAGGTGAAGCATACACATTGTTATTACGGAAGGTGATTGATTGGAACGATTTACAGAAATTTGACAACTATAAAATTGATCCGCAATATATTATCCGGGAAAAATGGATAAAGGTTCAGTTTGAAAAAATATTTGATAATGGATTTAAGAAAAAAAAAGAAAGTGATTGCCATAGTGGCACACGATAACCGTAAGGCCGACATGGTGGAATGGGTGAGTTATAACTGGAAAGAGTTCTCACTACATCATTTGGTTTGTACCGGAACAACGGGGCGGTTGGTTGAAGAGGAACTAACCCGTAGGTGTGAAGCAAACGATGAAATGCCACCCGAAATTACAAGGCTGAAATCGGGGCCTCTGGGCGGTGATCAGCAACTTGGGGCTATGATTTCGGAACAGAAAGTTGATATGCTGATTTTCTTTTGGGACCCAATGCAACCACAGCCGCACGATGTTGACGTAAAAGCTTTGCTACGGATTTCTGCATTGTACAATATCCCTACGGCAACAAACCGTTCTACTGCCGATTTTATCATTTCAAGCCCGCTTTTTCATAAAAGTTACCAACCTATTTTGAAAGATTATTCGAGTTATATTACAAGGGATGTTTAGTGAGAATTTTAAAAGAGAAGATTTATGATGATGTTTAAAAAAATTATACCTGTACTGGCATTTTCGGTTTTTATGGGGGCATGTACAGTGCAAAAAGTGGTGATGAAATCGGAAACTGAGTTAGCCAATGAAACAATATATACCGATTTGCAAAGTGCAAACGCTAATCCTCACGATGTTGTGATTTTGAAACTTGAAAATGAAGATTTAACTGATATCCCCAATGATATTTACCGCTTCAAGAATTTGCAGGTTCTTTATTTGGGATATAATTTGCTGACCGGGGTACCTGATGAAGTATTTGAAATAAAAAAACTTCAAAAGTTGTACCTTAACAATAATCGCTTTTGGAAGGTTCCTGAAAATATTGTTTTGTCCAGGAATCTTGAAGTGTTGGATATGTCGGCAAATCAAATACAGGTAATTGACGATACCATTTACAATTGCCGGACCATTAAAGCACTCGAACTTGCCGAGAACCAATTGAAAGAACTTCCCGACAGTATTTCAAAACTTGACAGCCTTGAAGTGCTTGACCTTTTCTCGAATCAAATTGAACGCTTGCCATCAGATATTGTAAAGTTAAGCATGTTAAAAGAAATTGACCTAGATTGGAATGCCCTTGAAGAACTACCATCAGGATTTGGCAACCTTGTAAACCTTGAAGTGTTCAGGGCCGAGAAAAATAATCTCAAAAAACTGGGCGATGACTTTGGAAAACTGGTTAATATTCACGACTTGAAAATAAACGATAACAAGCTCGAACAACTCCCTGATAATTTTGGGAACCTTACATTGCTGACATCGCTTAATTTGAGCAATAACCAGTTAAGCAATTTGCCACAATCAATTGGTAAAATGAAAAAAGTTGAAAAAATTAATTTGTCAAAGAACAACCTGACGGGGTTAGCCGATTTATCATCAATGCCATTGTTAACTTCGGTGGTATTACGAAATAACAACCTTCAAACAGTTAATGCTTCGTATTTTAATGCCCCCAATCTTACCGAGCTGAATTTGAGCATGAACGAAATCAGCACGTTTTCGGGTAATTTTGAAACAGGGATACCGGTTACAAGCCTCGATTTGGACATGAACCGGTTAAGTGCAAATCCAACACAGATTGCAAATTAAAAACATGAGCATTATTAGAATATGGCCAATAACCAAATTACCATTCTGCCTGAACTGATCAATCAAATGTCTGCCCTTGAAACATTGAACCTTTCAGGAAATAATATTGATGTATTTGATAAAACGGTTAAAAATCACAACTCGCTCAAAGTTCTTAATTTGAGTAATAATAATGTGAAATTGTTGCCGTTAGGCTATGCCGAAATTGAAAATTTGCGAGAACTTGACCTCACTAATAATCCATTGTATAATTGGCACGAGAATCAAATTAAGAAGGCTTTTAAAAACGGTATTGTAAAAATGTAAATTGGTATTATGGATACTGAATCGGCCCGTAAAAAAATTGAAGCGCTCAGGCATGAGCTCGACAGGCATAATTATCTTTACTATGTGAAAGCACAGCCTGAGATTTCGGATTACGAATTTGACAAGAAACTGAAAGAACTGGAAGCCCTTGAAAAGGAATATCCGGAGTTCGACGATCCCATGTCGCCTACTAAAAGGGTGGGGAGCGATATTACTTCTGAATTTGTGCAGGTTAAACACAAATACCCGGTACTTTCGTTGTCAAATACATACAACGAAGGTGAGTTGCGCGATTTTGATAACCGTATCAGGCGTGAAACCAATATTGAGCCCGAGTATGTTTGCGAGCTAAAATTTGATGGTGTGTCTATTAGCCTGAATTACGAAAAAGGTGTGTTAAAACACGCCATAACACGTGGCGATGGTGTGCAGGGTGACGATGTTACAAACAATATCAAAACCATTAAAAGTATACCATTAAAATTGCAAGGTAGTGGCTGGCCCGATGAATTTGAAATACGTGGAGAAGTATTGATGCCATTTCATGTGTTTCAGCGTTTAAACGAAAACCGCGAAGCAAATGGTGAAACACCCTTTGCCAACCCGCGAAATTCAACAGCCGGCACCATAAAAATGCAAGATTCGTCGGTTGTGGCCGGCAGGTCGCTCGATGCATATTTTTATTATGTGCCCGGGGAAATCAAACTTGCCACTTCGCATTACGAAAACCTGAAATTAGCTTCCAAATGGGGGTTTAAGGTATCGGAACATACCCGCAAATGTAAAAATATTGACGAAGTACTCGATTTTATCCATCATTGGGACTCCGAGCGTTTTAACCTTCCGGTGGCAACCGATGGGGTAGTTGTTAAGGTTAATTCTATTGCTGTTCAAAATGATTTGGGGACAACGGCAAAATCACCGCGATGGGCTGTAGCTTATAAATTTAAGGCAGAAAAAGCGGTCACACGCTTGTTGTCGGTTTCGTACCAGGTTGGCCGTACGGGGGCCGTTACACCTGTTGCCAACCTTGAGCCTGTTCAACTGGCGGGCACTACCGTTAAACGTGCTTCATTGCACAATGCCGATATTATTGAAAAACTCGACTTGCACCTGAATGATAATGTTGAGGTTGAAAAAGGTGGCGAAATTATACCCAAGATAGTGGGGGTTGACTCTGAATCACGCCATCCGTTAAATCAAAAGGTGCAATTTATTGAGAATTGCCCCGAATGCGGGACACCACTGGTGCGCATTGATGGCGAAGCTGCACATTATTGCCCCAACCAGGCTACCTGCCCGCCTCAAATTAAAGGTAAAATTGTACATTTTATCAGCCGGCGTGCCATGGACATCGATGGTATGGGGGAAGAAACGGTGGAACTCTTTTTCAATAGGGGGCTGGTGAACAACATTGCTGATTTATACCGCTTGAAAGTTGAGGATATTGCATCACTCGAACGCCTAGGTCAAAAATCGGCACAACGTATTATCGACGGGCTTGAAGCCTCAAAGAAAGTTACATTTGCACGGGTGTTGTTTGCACTGGGTATCCGCTATATTGGTGAAACGGTGGCTAAAAAGCTAACTGCCGCATTCAAAAATATCGACAACCTGATGAATGCAAGCTACGATCAGCTAATCGATGTGAATGAAATAGGGCAGCGAATAGCCGAAAGCATTCTCAACTTTTTTGGCAGCGTTGAAAACCGCAAGTTGGTTGAAGAATTACGTGAAATTGGTTTGCAATT
>JASMTI010000282.1:0-9551 GCA_041694375.1 Bacteroidales bacterium
ATCCAAAATAAGGCATTTCATATCCATTGTTCAATGTGAAAGTCCCGCTTAAGTCTGTAATTTTACTCATAATCATTTTGTTTTGTTATTGAAACGAAAAAAGGGCTTGTTGGTTCAACTCATAATCCATAAAGGTTACTAAGTTGGATTATTCATAAGTGAACCTTTTATCACCATTTCTCCCCCTTTACTGTAAAATAAAAACAAATATTTGTAAAAAACATAAATACAGAAAAAAGATGCTAAAAAATTGGACATTAAACCTGGCAGCCTTTTCATTGAGCCTGCTTTTGTTGCTAGCCTGCAACATTGAAAAACCAACAACAGAGAAAGCAACAACTTTTGACCCGGCAAACCCTGTCAACCCGGTAATAACCCACAAGTACACGGCCGACCCTGCCGCCTTGGTACATAACGACACAGTTTACCTTTATGCCGGCCATGACCAGTGCCCTCCCGACCGCAACCATTATGAAATGCACGAATGGTTGATTTTCTCATCGACAGACATGGTGAACTGGACCGAGCACGAACCTTTTCCGGTAAGCGCATTCAACTGGGCCATAGACGATGCCTGGGCAGCCCACACCATTGAAAAGGATGGAAAATTTTACTGGTATGTAACTGTCAGCCACAAGGATATTCACGGGAAAGCCATTGGCGTTGCTGTGGCCGACCACCCCACCGGTCCATTTAAAGATGCCATTGGCAAGGCACTGGTCACAAATGACATGACCCACCATACCGACATTAGCTGGGACGACATCGACCCCGCTGTTTTTATCGACGACGATGGACAGGCTTATATTTTCTGGGGCAACACCGTACTCAAATACGCTAAGTTGAAGGATAATATGATTGAGCTCGATGGCCCAATCAAAACCATTGACCTGCCAAACTTCACTGAAGCACCATGGATACACAAAAAGGGCGACAACTATTATTTAACTTACGCATACCAATTTCCTGAAAAAACCGCTTATGCCATGAGCAAAAGCATTGAAGGGCCATGGGAATTTAAAGGACTTTTGAATGAAGTGGCCGGTAATACAAACACCAACCATCAGGCGATTATTGAATTCAAGGACAAATGGTATTTTATATACCACAATGGAAGCATACCAACGGCAGGAAGCAGCTACCGCCGGTCGGTTTGTGTTGACCGCCTTTATTACAATGCTGATGGCACATTGAAAAAAGTACAAATGACCTCGGAAGGCGTTGAACCGGTACAATAAACTCTGCCAAAAAAGAAAAAAAAGTTGAAGGCAATCGGAAACAGTCTCTTTCAACCGTTTTCTATTGCCTTCTATAGTTTTCAATTGGTAATTAATTCATAGCTGTTAATCACCACTCTATTTAAATCAAATGTGACAAGATATACGATTAAAGCTTTTCAGCTACAGCAATCAACCTGTCAGAAATATCTTCAATGCTGCCCATACCGTTTACCGGGTAATATTTACCCTGCCCTTCGTAGTATTCCATCAGCGGGGCTGTTTTCTCGTTGTACACGTTAATACGGTTTTCAATAATCGAAACATCGGTATCGTCGCTCCGGCCTGAAGTTTTACCACGTTCGAGAAGGCGGTTAATCAGCTCCTGCTTTTCAACTTCGAGGGCCAGCATTCCAGACACCGGTGTTTGGTTTTTATTCAGAAGAATATCGAGTGCTTTGGCCTGCTCTACTGTACGGGGAAACCCGTCGAAAATAAAACCGGCAGCCGATTTGTTTTCTTCAAGTTGTGAGCCAATCATGCCAATTACAACTTCATCGGGGACCAATTCACCTTTATCCATAAAGTTTTTTGCCTCTTTGCCCAGTTCTGTTTCGGCCGCGATCTGGTTACGCAACAAATCACCGGTTGAAAGATGGATAAGGTTAAACTTTTCTTTTAAAAACACGGCCTGGGTGCCCTTTCCCGCCCCGGGAGGGCCAAATAATACTATATTCAACATACTGTATGGTTTGATTTTGAAATTAAGGTTATTCTACAATTTTGTAAATATCTTTCAGGTTACGTCCTTTTTGGTCATAATCGAGCCCAAAACCGACAATAAAGTCATTCCCAATTTCCATACCCACATAATCTACGGGCATTTTATCCTTAAACTTTTCGGGTTTCATTAGCAGCGTTGCAATTTTCACATCTTTAGGGTTATGTTCCCTAAGCATCTGCATCACTTCAACAATGGTATTGCCCGTGTCGATAATATCTTCGAGCACAACCAGCACCCGCCCTTTAATAGGTTCATTTAAACCTATTAATTTTTTCACATGACCAGTAGTGTCGGTTCCGTCGTATGACGACATCCGCATAAAGGTTACTTCGGCCTGTTCAAGCTCAACCTCCTTAAAAAGCTCGGCTGTAAACATAAACGAACCATTCAGGATGCATATAAAAAGCACATCCTCGTCTTTCAGGTCGTTACTGATTTGATTGGCCATTTTTTTAACCGAAGCATGTATTTCTTCGTAGGGGATAAAAGTTTCAAACTCTTTGTCGTGTAATTTAATCCGGCTCATTTTTTTAAAATCTGAAATTAAGCTACAAATAACTTATAAATATTTCATTCATCCAAAACTTTTATTTTCAATTGCGATTCATTTAACTCGTTTTAGTCATGGGGAAGCCCCTATATCCCCAGAAGGGGACTTTTAGGCTGATTGTAATTGAAGTTTCTAAAAAAAGAACAACATAGAACAAATGCTTTTATGATATTGTAATGACTAATTGTTATATCATTTGGTCATTACAATGTTTATAATTACCTTTAAAATCAAAAATGTTTACAAGAACAATTGAAGATATCATAAAAGAAAAAATCAATAGTGGAAAGGCCATAATCTTAGTAGGTGCCAGGCAAGTAGGAAAAACAACTCTTTTAAAAAAGATATTAAAAGATAAAGAATATTTATTTTTAGATGCAGATGACCCTTCAACAAGAAGCTTACTACAAAGTCCAACAACAGAGCAAATCAGAACATTTATCGGAGAATACAAATATATTTTTCTCGATGAAGCTCAAAGAATTGCAGGAATTGGCCTAACCTTAAAAATAATTACAGACCAATTTAAAGATGTTCAATTATTTGTTAGCGGCTCATCTTCGTTCGATTTGGGAAATGCACTTAATGAGCCATTAACAGGCCGTAAATGGGAATACGAGCTATTCCCCATTTCCTGGGAAGAATACGAAAATAAAATTGGATTTATAAAAGCGGAACAACAAATTGAAAATCGAGTATTATATGGATTTTATCCAGAAGTGATTAACAATCAAGGCAAAGAACGAGAGACCTTAAAAAATCTTGTAAACAGCTATCTGTATAGAGATATTTTGGCATTTTCTGATATAAGAAAACCTGAAATTCTCGAACAACTTTTGCAAGCTTTAGCGTTACAGATAGGAAGCGAAGTTAATTTTAACGAACTATCTCAACTAATAGGAGTTAATAAAATTACTATCCAGAAATACATTGATATTTTAGAAAAGGGCTACATAGTTTTTCGTCTCAATAGTTTTAGCCGAAATTTAAAAAATGAAATTAAGCAAAATCGTAAAATATACTTTTATGATAATGGCATAAGAAATATGATTATTGGAGATTTTAAACCACTAAACCTCCGCATAGACAAAGGAGCTTTATGGGAAAACTTTCTTGTTTCCGAAAGACGAAAACAAAATATATACAAAGACACATTTGCGAAAATGTACTTTTGGAGAACCCGGCAACAACAGGAAATTGATTTTGTAGAAGTGAAAGACGGAGAAATCACTGCATTTGAATTTAAATGGAAAGATAAAAAAACAAAATTTCCCCGGAAATTCATAGATACATATAAAGCAAATGAAAATATAATTAACAGAGATAATTTCAGAAATTTTGTTAAGATTGACAATTAAAAGCCAGCTGAGTATCAGATTTAAGGCATTATGAACTATTACGAAAAGAATTATATATTAAGAATGCGTAAATCATTATGCTTCCACCGACTTTCTGCAAACAATACCCCCGGGGTTTGGTTATATTTGTATAAATGCATCAGCAATAATAAACCCACAAAATACAATTATTATGAAACCCGTAGTTAGTATTATCATGGACAGCACAAGCGACTTACCGGTAATGGAAAAAGCTGCAAAAATTCTCGACGAATTTGAAATTCCATTTGAAATTAATGCACTTTCTGCACACCGCACACCTGCCGAAGTTGAAAAATTTGCCAAAGGAGCATCCGACAGGGGCATTAAAGTTGTAATCGCAGCTGCCGGAATGGCTGCACACCTGCCCGGTGTTATTGCCTCAATGACTACCGTGCCTGTTATTGGCGTTCCCATTAAAGCCAGCCTTGAAGGCCTTGATGCCCTGCTGGCCATTGTTCAAATGCCCCCGGGCATACCTGTAGCCACTGTGGGTATTAACGGAGCCATGAACGCGGGCATACTGGCTGCCCAAATTTTAGCATCGGGCGACGAAGATGTTGCAAAAAAACTAATTGTTTATAAAGAAAGCCTGAAAGACAAAATTGTTAAAGCAAACGAAGAGCTTACAGACGTAAAGTTTAAGTTTAAAACAAACTAGTAAGCGTGATATTCGAACTGGAAGCCGTTGAATAAATCTTCATGATATTCAACGGCTTCTATTCTATCTAAAAGTGCCTGAGCTGCTAAGTGCCTAAGTTCCTAAGCATCTAACTTTTTTTGTTATGGAAGTCACAACATTCCACTTTTCCATTTTTCCATTCCTTTTTGTATATTAAATGCCTCAAACAAAAAACATCATACTGTGAGCAAAAAAGCACTTACCTTACTTTTTATCATCATTACCCTGAACAGTTTTTCACGTAGCATTGTCGTTCCAACCGGGGGAAAACCTGCTGGAATGGGAAACGCGTTTGTGAGCCAAAGCGATGCTTTTTCGGTTTATCATAACCCGGCCGGGCTAGCCCGGTTCAATCAATTGTCGGTGGCACTTTTCTACGAGAATAAATACTTTGTCGAAAACATGTCGGTCAAATCTATTGTTGCCACAATGCCCACCCAATCAGCCGGAACATTTTCATTACAATTTAACTCGTTTGGGGCACCACAATGGGCCGAAAGCAACATAGGCGCTTCGTATGCCCTTTCGTTATCGAAAACTCTTGCAGCTGGTGTACAACTTCACTACTATGGCCGCCGTATACCCGAAGCCAATATCCTGGTTATAAATGCCGGATTTGATGTTGGTGCCATTTACCAGATAAGTGATAAAACATCTGTGGGCGCCAACATCTCGAACCTCTTCACCCCTGAAATCCGCAACTCAAGTTATACCGAATACATCCCCTGGCGCATCAGGGGCGGTGGGCATACAAACTTTGCCCCCGATTTCACACTCTCGTACGAAGTTGATAAAATTGAAACACTAAGCCCATCGTTAAAAATAGGTGGCGAATGGGAAGCTTATGATGGGATATTCTTCAGGGCCGGTTTCAACACTGCCCCGTCGCGAGTTTTTGCAGGTTTCGGATACCTCGGAAATCATATTCAGTTCGACATTGCATTCAGTTACCACCACTATCTGGGCTACGTCCCGTCCTCCTCAATAATCATTTCAATCTAAACCATTACCATGTACACCCCTCCCTCTAAAACATTATTTATCTTACTATTCCTATATGCAATACAATGCAATGATATTGTAGCTGCACAGGAAAAAGCACAAAACGGAAACGAAATTATCGAACGCATTGCCGAAACATATGCCGAAAACTATGATGCTGAAACCGACTTAACACCGCTGCTCGAAGATTTGCAACGCTACATGGAAAATCCGTTCAATATAAACACTGCAACCCGTAACGATTTAGAAAAGCTACGTTTTTTAACTACTTTCCAAATTGAAAACATATTGGATTACCAACGCAAATTTGGACAAATTTATAGCAAATACGAGCTACAGGCCATTGAAGGATTTAACCGGCAAACAGCATCTGACCTTGCACTGTTTATTGAATTTCTTCCTCCTGACGAAAAGACGAAAGCGTATTGGAACCATACCATTAACATGCGGTACCGGCAGTATCTCGAAACCAAATCGGGTTTTAAAGAGGATGAGGATGGAAATGCAAATTTTGCAGGAATAAAACCCACCCTCCTGCTGAAATACCGAATTGAAAAGGGCAATAAATTTCAATTCGGCTTCACGGCCGAAAATGATGAGGGTGAAGAATTTTTCAGTGGCAGCAACCCGTATGGTTTCGATTTTTATTCGGCTTTTGCCGGCTTTCAATTTCAATCGTTCCTGAAAGAAGTGTACATAGGCGATTACCAGGTTAAAACCGGGCAGGGCCTCATTTCGTGGTCGGGATACGGTAAACGGAAATCGAGCATTGGAATTAATATCCGCCCCATGGGGCAGGGACTGCGCGGATACTCTTCAACCGACGAGAACAACCATTTACGGGGAGTTGCAACGCGTTTCGGGCACAAAAACTTTGACATCATCACTTACTACTCGTACCACCATGTAGATGCCAACGTTACCGAAACCGACACAAGCGGCACGCCCACTAAAGTTTCGTCAATTAAAACCACCGGTTATCACCGCACAAGCGACGAATTAACCGACCGTGATGTTCAGCTTGTGCAGACAGCCGGGGCACAAGTACGCTACACCATAAACCGCTTTTCGGCCGGCATAAATTCTGCATTTCAAATTTACGACATCCCCATTAAACCCTCTCAAAAACTTTACAACCATTACAGTTTCAGTGGAAGGCAAAACTATAACTTCAGCACCGATTTCCTGTGGGTTTTCAACCGTGTAAACTTTTTTGGAGAAGCAGCCATTAGCCGCTCAAAAGGAAGTGCAATCATTTCAGGACTTGAAGCCCAGCCTGCAAACGAAATATCGTTTAGCTTGCTGTACCGGAATTACACCCCCGACTTCCATACCATTAACGGACAAGCATTCTCGGAATCGGACGGCAACAAGAATGAAGAAGGATTTTACACGGGATGGTCAATTCTGCCATTACCCAAAGTAAAACTGTCAGGTTACATTGACTTTTACCGTTCGCACTGGCTGAAGTTCACATCTTCGGCCCCGGTCAGGGGTACAGATTTCATGCTGCAAACCGATTATTCGCCCACAAACAACATCGAGATTTATCTTCGTTATAAAAACGAAACAAATAGCGAGAAAGCAGGCGAATTATCAACAATACGCCACGATACCGGCCAGAACATCCAACGCCTGCGTTTGAATGCACAATTTGAAATAAACGACAGGTTCAATTTCAAATTCCGCACAGAAGTCTCGAAATATAAAAAAGAAGAAAACGAAGAAAAAGGCATCATGGCCTTTGCCGATTTCAACGGTAAACCGCTACCCAAATTCAAGTTCAACGCACGTTTTGCATGGTTTAACACCAGCAATTACGACAGCCGTATTTACGCCTACGAAAACGATGTACTCCATTACTTTTACATCCCGGCATTTTTCTCAAAAGGCTTGAGGTATTACCTGAACCTGAAGTACGAATTATCATCAAAAATGAATATTTACTTCAAAATAGCACAAACATATTATCTCGACGATTCATTTGAAATAAGCTCGGGAAACGCTGCCATTGAAGGGAATACGCGTACCGGACTGAAAGTTCACCTCAAGTACCGCTTATAAAATTTCACAGATGCACACATTTTCGTAAATTTGCAATTCACAAAAAATACAACGATGGCTGAATTTAATGAGATACGCCCCTATAACGACCACGAAACAAATAAAGCACTTAACGAACTTGCTGCCGACCCGGCTTTTGCGAAGATTGTTGAACAGCTTTATCCATCAAAAGAGATGGCAGGGCAAATTCTTCAGCTCATGAAAAGCATCCAATCGGTTGACGAGCTACAGGGAAAAATCATATATCCCCTTCTTAATCAGATAAAAGAAAGCACTACTGATGGGATATTTTTCAGCCAAAAGAATCTGTTTCATCCTGAAGAACGATATTTATTTATTTCAAACCACCGCGATATTATTCTCGACTCGGCTTTTTTGAATGTCATAATGCATGAAAACGGATTCAGTAAAACCGAAATAGCAATTGGTGACAACCTTTTAATTTACAATTGGATTAAAACCCTCGCCAGACTAAACAGGGCTTTCATTGTAAAACGAAACCTTGGCCTGAGGGAGCAATTAAACGCATCGCAACAATTATCAGATTACATACGCTTTGCATTGACCAACAAGCAAGAATCGGTTTGGATTGCACAACGCGAGGGACGTACAAAAGACGGCAACGACCAAACACAAAATTCTTTGCTTAAAATGCTCAACATGAGCAATAAATCATCGCTCACCGAAGGTTTCAAGGAGCTGAACATTGTACCAATGGCAATATCGTACGAAATAGAGCCTTGTGGCAAATCGAAGGTGGAAGAATTACTAAACCGCAAATACAACCCCAATTTCAGCAAAACCCAACAAGACGACCTGATGAGCATGGCCAATGGCATTACCAGCCCTAAAGGGCGCGTGAACTTTGGATTTGGAAACCCTATGAACATCAAAATTGACGAATTAACCACTGGCAAAACCAATAACGAAGCCATACAATCAGTTGCCGAATATATTGACAAACGCATATATGCCAATTACAAACTTTGGCCCAACAACTATATAGCAGCTGATTTACTTGAAAAAACCAATAAACATAACAACAAATACAGCCAAAAGGAAAAAGACACCTTTGTTGAACGCATGGAAAATGACATTAAAAACCTGAGTTTTGAAAAAGAAGAATCGTTACAGATGTATTTAAACATGTATGCGATGCCGGTTTTTAATTACGAGAAGTCCTTTGAAAATGCATGACATTAATACCATAATTTGGGACTGGAACGGAACGCTGCTAAACGATGTTGATGTATCGATTGAGACAATTAACGAGCTTTTACAAGAAAGAAGGCTGCCTATACTGACCAAAAACCGGTATCGTGAAGTTTTTGGCTTTCCGGTAAAAGAGTATTATAGCAGAATAGGTTTTGATTTTGAAAAAGAACCATTTGAAATTCCGGCACACCAATACATTGAGCGATACAAGCAAAACCACATCCGGGCAACACTTCATACTTCAGCAATTGAACTGCTTGATTTTTTCAAACAAAAAGGTTTTACTCAAATTGTACTATCAGCTTCTGAAATTACAATTCTCCGCGAACAGTTGCAGCAACATAAAGTCGTTCATTATTTCGATGAGATTGCCGGGCTTGGGCATATTTTTGCTACATCGAAAGCCGAATTGGGTATTCAAACACTCCGCAAGCTAAAAATTTCGCCCGAAAATGCATGCATGATTGGTGATACAACACACGACTACGAAGTAGCACAGGAAATTGGATGCCAATGCATACTGGTAAAACACGGGCATCATCCTGAAAGCAAGTTACTCGCAACCGGAGCCCCGGTTATTAAGGAAATGAAAGATTTATCTGTGTTATTCATCTGATTGACGCTCGCGAATATCACGAATCATCAGTTGTGTAGAAGTACG
>JASMTI010000283.1:0-2344 GCA_041694375.1 Bacteroidales bacterium
CAAACCCCTTAAACCTTATCAAGATGTTTAAAAAATTATGTATTCTAAATGCTATAAGCTTAGTCCTTATGATGAGCTGCAATTTAACCTTTAGCCAAAACGATAGCTTGAGGGCTTGGCGTGCAGGTGACCATCATATTCATAGCAAATACAGCGCGGGCTATGATACCTCAACCAATCCGCCGAAATTTAATTTTGATGAGCAACCGTATGCCATCATAACCAATGCAGAAAAAGCCAAAGAATTTGGTTTAGATTGGATGGTTTCTACCGATCACGGCGGACCAAACCACTCTAAAATCAATTTGGAGTATGCTTATCCAGAATTGTTAAAATCCAGAAAGTTAACACCAGAGGTCTTACAATTTCACGGTATGGAATTCGACGCACCTTCCGCACACCATAACAGCCTTATCATTCCACATTCTGATCACGAGCATACTTTGTTGTATGATATTGAAAGTCAATTTGCAACCAAAGAGGTTTACCCCAGACAACCTGAACGCGAGACGGAAGAGCATATGCTCAAAGCCATCAAATTTATGAAGGACGCCAAAACGCCACCGATTCTAATTACTAATCATCCGTCTCGAGGTGCAGATTCGTTGTTTGAATATGCGCACAAAGAACCCCGAGAATTACGCAATTGGAATAATATTGCCCCAAATGTTGCCGTCGGCATGGAAGGCGCACCTGGTCATCAAGCCGGGAATTTAAACAAAGACGGGCGTGTAGATGCTTCGGAAGAAAGGCCTTATGGCAATCAAACCATGGGTGGTTATGACCAAATGACGGCCTATCTGGGTGGCTTTTGGGATTCGATGTTGGGTGAAGGTCGCCGTTGGTGGATCACCGCAACATCAGATTCTCACAGACATTATCGCGAAGGCGGCAGTGATTTTTGGCCAGGCGAATATTCAAAAACCTATGTCTATGCCAAAAAAAGTTACGCCGATATTCTTGATGGCATTCGTCATGGACGCATTTTTATCACTACAGGAGATTTGATTTCTGAGTTGGATGTAAAAGCAAAATCTAACAATCAGGTGGCTAATATTGGCGGCACACTTCAAATTCCTGAAAATTCAGATGTACAAGTAGAAATCAAAATTTTAGACCCTCAAACAACCAATCCTCGCGGAGAAAACCCAAAAGTAACAAGGGTTGATTTGATTGTTGGTGAAATCACGGGGATTTCAGCAGACTTAACACTAGACCGAAATTTTAGCACAAAAGTTGAAAAGCGTTTTTATGCTGAAGAAATGACCAAACAAGGGGAGTATTTAGTAATGACCTATTTGCTCAAAAGCGTTCATCACAGCATGTATTTAAGGCTTCGTGGCACCAATAAAACCTATGAACTCGAGCCACAAAAAGACACCACAGGAGAAGATCCTTGGAGCGACTTATGGTTTTACTCTAATCCTATTTTTATAGAGATTAAAAAATAAAGCATTGACGTTTTTGTGTAATCGAGATCAATAAAAAATTTAATTCATTTTGTTTCAAACACTCAAAATATGTTTTGTGTTTTTGCTCTTCAACCACAGTTTTTATAGTCAAACTTTTGAAGAGGTTCAACGCTTTAAACTCAAGGCGGCAAGGCAAGCTGTTGCCGTTGATGATGAGTTTTTTTATGTCATCAATAACAGTAGCATCACCAAACACGATAAGCAAACTGGTCAAGAATTGCACCGATGGGATGGTGAGGATCTAGGCGTTTCACACCTTAATAGTGGTATTGTAATAGATGGATTGCTGTATTGTGCCAACTCCAACTATCCAGAGTCTCCTATGGCAGGCTCAATTGAAATTTTCGATGCCAAAACATTGCAGCACCATTCTAATCATAGTTTTGGTATTGGTATAGGTTCACCGACTTGGGTCGATCAAAAGGACGGGTTTTGGTATGTGGGTTTTGCGCATTATTCAGGCGATAAATCAAGTGAAAATAAAGACACCCGAT
Source organism: Bacteroidales bacterium (assembly GCA_041694375.1). Taxonomy (GTDB): domain Bacteria; phylum Bacteroidota; class Bacteroidia; order Bacteroidales; family Prolixibacteraceae; genus Roseimarinus. The sequence goes on from JASMTI010000283.1 coordinate 1,967, forward strand.
GGTCTCAAATCGTCAAATTTGATAAGCAATGGCGTAGAGTTGAGGCTTATATTTTCCCAAAATCTATTCTAGAAAAATTTATGCCGATGAGCAATTCTGGTGGGGCTTGGGTTGATGATAAACTCTATGTGACTGGTCACGATAATTTTGAAGTCTATGTTTTAAAATTGCCTCAAATCGGGTTTACCATGCATCATGTCAGAACCCTTAACGTACCTTTTTTTGGTCAAGGTTTTACTAAAGACTCTTCAACATCACAAACAACGCTGTTTGGGATTATTAAAAAAGCCAATGAAGTGGTTGTGGCTAGGATGAAATGATTTTATAGGGTTTTAAAAATAAGTAGTCTGTTCAACTTCTGAACAGACTACTTAAGAT
>JASMTI010000284.1:0-45713 GCA_041694375.1 Bacteroidales bacterium
GTTATCTTGATGAGTATCATTTCCGGTATAACAGACGTGCAATGATGGGGTCAATCTTCGATTTACTCCTAAAAAAGATGGTTTTCAGCGAACCTAAACGATTAAATAAGAACAAATTAAAAACAGCGGTCTAACCGCCTATACCAAAACAACTTTTTCATGTTATATCCTCCTATCATCATCGATTATTGTCATTTTTTAATGATTTTAAACGTTTTCAAAAGATGACCATTTTGTTCCAAACAAATTAGGTATTGACCAGGTCTTAAATAAGACAGGTCAGAAGTAATTATGTTTGTTCCTTGATCTAACTTCTGATTTACAATAGTTTCTACATTTTGTCCTAATAAATTTATAATCCGTAAACGAGTCTGACCAAATTCTGGTAAATTAATCTCAAAATTAACATGACTAGTTATAGGATTGGGGTAAACAGATAAGAAGTTTGTCCCGGCTTCTTCTATTTCCCAGGCAGAGGTGGTATCGTCTATAGCTACTATTTTAATGGTTCTTGTCGTTTGATAAGTACCATCTGTTAAAACAATAGCTAAGCTATATTCACCAACTTGATAAGGGATAAATTGAAAGTTATAATAATTGTCTTCAAGTTTAGTTAAAGAGGTCTCATATAAACTATCATCACTTGTTCCCTCATTTTCGTAGTTATCTTCAAGACTAACTAAAATTAAGTCTTGATTTATATCTTTGACATTAAAGTCAAAGAAAACAGAATCTCCCAAGTAAATGTTGTATACAGTATCAAATTCACTTACAAACTGGGGTGGGGTGGGTGGAATATCCACTACCACTTTCACTTCTTCACTGACCTCATAGACGCCATCACTTAATAATAAATCGATTATGTAAGTTCCTGGCAAAGAATCAGTAAATGATAAACGATAATTATTATCACCTAAGTTTTCTAAGCTTAATAGATCAGCATCCTGGCAATTAGCTTCCACTAAAAGCTCGTCTTCATCTTCGTCAAATACTGAGAAATTAATAGTTACTTGCTCATTTATATAAGTAGAGTAACTACTAGCAAACTCAGTGGAAAACTCTGGAGAACGATTCTCTTGTGAAGCAACAATGGTTAAATTATGACTTATTTGATATTCGCCATCAGTGATAAAAATTATTATCGGGAATACCCCAGCTTCATCACTTGTGAATTCAAAGTCAAAAATAGTCTCAGTGTATAAGTTAATTGATGAGTATTCTATACTAATTTCCCCTCCGTTTTCAGAATAATAATAACTTTCTACAAGCTCATTATCTTGATCACGGGCAGAAAACTGAAAAGCTACTTCTTCACCAACTAAACATTCATAAAGCGTGTCAATTTTACTTAAAAACTCAGGCGTATAATTATTATCAGAAGGAGGCAAAACATCGATATAAAGATTGTAAAAGCTAGAGAGAGTCTCATCTTTTACCTCAATTCGACATTCATGCACCTTACCATATTCACCTGGGCCTGCGTCTAAAGCTAAGTAATTTAAATAACCATCACTGCTTAAACTCAAACCATCTGGGCCATAAGTTAGGGCATAGGAAATTTCATCATCTTCACTATCGCTAGCTTCAAACTGAAGTTCAAGCAAATCACCATAATAAACGGAAACTGTGTCAGTAATGTTAGTAATAATTGGTGGAGTATTTTTTGCAAAATCATCAGCTGTTATAATAATCAACTGTCTTCTAACAAGCGAAGTTGACTTTTTAATAAACACTCCATTATTTAACTCTTCATTACTTAAATCAGAGACTAGATTTCTAGCTTGTAGAGAATAAAAATTAGAAAACACATAAGTTGTATCTGCTAATTCCTTAACTTCAGCCTTAGCCTTTAAGTCGCTACCAATAACACTTAAGTATGACCGAGTAATTTCTAAAGTCGGCTCTCTTTCAATGTCATAGATTACCTGATTATTCTCATCTATGAACTCAACATCAATTGGTTCATAGACAATAATTTCAGCCGACTGAAAATCTGAAGTAGAAGTAAGCTCGGTAAAGTCAGAGATTACATGATTAACTCCATTTTCCTGGCCGAAAGGAATAACGATTTGATGATTACTGACCATTTGACCATTGATTTTATGCACTTTAACTACATTCTTTTGAAAAGTATAATCTACTGGATCTTTGTAATCAACCTTCTTGCCGTCTTTATCCACTAACTCATTTACAAAATAAGCTTTTTCTTCTGGAGTTTTATTGAAACCATAATATTTTCTAGCTCCTTTAACGCTAAGATGAAAAGCTAATTCTGGCTGTGAAGAAAAATCTTCTTCTAGAAAATAAGGTGAACTAGCCAAAGCTGGATCAGCTAAAAACCATTCATAATCAAGATAAAACATAAAATTATTACCACTTGAGTTGATAACAATAAAGGCTCCATTGCCATTTTGTGTCTCAATAGTATCATTATAACCAACTATAGTTGCTGCATGAGCAATTCTCGTTTGATTATAATATTCAGGTTTAAAATGATAAACATCGCCATAATCTACGCTATCTATTATATCTTGGTATATATAAAGAGAAAAAACAAAATTAGAACCATTAATTAATGAATCTTTTAAGTCTTCTATATACCTCTGTTTATTCTCTCGGGGAGTCGGCAATCCGTAATATGGGGCAGGAAAATGACTTAAACCTTTTGTTTTATAAGCTAAGCCCATTTCCATTTCTTCGGCCGTAGGTTTACTTTTAGTACTGGTTTCATCAAGGGAAAACACGTCAATGCTAGCACAGCCAACATATTTCATATGTTCTGCTGCGTGAACAAAGCGTACTCCACTATTAACATCACTAATTGCATTTTGATTCCAAATAAAGCTGTGGCTAAATTGATTCTGCTCTAAGCTAGGGTCACGATCAAATTTCTTATTCCAAATTGATGACTTAAGATAATAAATAAGGGAAAAATTGGTACAATTGGGTACATTTTGCTGAGAACGATATGGGGGAAAATACTCACTATTATCCACCACCAAGGGTCTTTCTTGTCCACTTGACAAGCTACTGATAAATACTGCTAAAAAAACAATTACTAAAGTTTTCATGATTAACAAATAAGGTATTTCATAAAAAACATCTAATCTTTAAATTTATGGAATTTATCTTGAAAGTAATTGTAAAATGCTAAAGAACACAAAAAGCGCGAAGAAGCAATTTCCCCGCGCTCTTATAATATTTAGATTAAAAAAATTTAACTCCTATATGTCAACCACTTTCCAAGTTCTTTCCAGCTTGGTTTTTTACCATACATTAGAATTCCGGTACGGTATATTTTAGCGGCAATCCAAACAGCGCCATAAGTTGAAACGGCCAAAATAGCAATTGAAATAAGAATTTCATACCATGGCACACCAAACGGGATACGCACCATCATAATAATTGGCGATGTAAATGGTATATGTGATGCCCAAAATGCCAATGAACCTTCGGGGTTTTTAATTACATTGGCAAGAATAATAATGGCAGCTATCAGCGGTACCGTTATTGGCAACATAAACTGGTTGGTGTCTTCCTCCGAATCAACAGCCGAAGCCACAGCCGCCATCAATGAACTGTAAAGCAGGTATCCCAGCAAAAAATATATCAAAAAGAGCACAATAATCTGTGTGAAATTTATCCCTTGTATTTGTTCGTAAACTTGTTGTACTTTATCGGGTTCAACATTTTCCATCAACTGTGCCGTTGCTTCATTATTGGCCATCATCACGCTCTGGCTCTGAGCCATTTGTTGCATGGCATCTTCATTGATAAACATTTCTTTGGCCCCGATAAATATTGCCCCCATCAAGATCACCCAAATAAGAAACTGGGTTAAGCCTACAGCTGCAAGCCCTATAATTTTACCCATCATAAGCTGCACGGGTTTCGCCGACGAAATAATCACCTCAACAATACGGTTTTGTTTTTCTTCGGTTACGCCCCGCATAACCATGCTACCGTATATAAAAACAAACATATAGATTAAAAAGCCGGCGGCATAACCAATGCCCATGGCGATCTCGGTCGATCCTTTTTTTCCTTCACCCCCTTCGGTAAGCTTTATGGTTTCAACAGAGATACTGGTCTGGGTTTTGTTTAATTGTTCTTCTAAATCCGGAACGCCCACCCTTTCAATTAATTCTGTACGTTTTTTATTTTCCAGGTTATTTTCAATTTGATAATCAATATGGTTTTTAACATCCAGGTTAATTTGCTTGTGAGAATACACAATAACCCTGTTTGTTGCTATAATATTTTCAGGAATTTCCAATAATGCATAATACTGGTTACTTTTCAGGTTTTCCTTTACATCAGCATATTCTTCTTTGGGAATAAAATGAAAGTGTGTCGATTTCGAGTCGTTCAATTCGCCCAGGAAAAGGGCCGATCGGTCGAGCACGGCAACTTTATGCTCCTCTTGACTTTCGCGGGTTGCAAGATAACCGGGCAAAATCATAATTCCGGCAAGAAGCAAAGGTGTAAGCAGGGTCAGCAGCAAGAAAGATTTCTTCTTTACCCTTGTAAGATATTCTCGTTTAAATATGATCCAGGTTTTATTCATTGGTTCAAGGTTTTAGTTGTTACTTTCTACTTCTTGTATAAATACTTCGTTCATGCTTGGTATGCGTTCCTGATATGAAACAACTTGTGCATTTTCAGCAATTTTCATTAACAAATCGTTATGTGTGTCACCATTCAGATATTTCACGGTCAACTCATTCACCCTGTCCGATTCGTTATGTGTTATAATTTCATATCCAGACCCAAGTTTTTGTTGTAAAGCTTCAAATTCACCTTTATAAACCACATCAAAAGTGTTGGTTTTATGCTTCTCTTTTACATCAAAAATATTCCCGTCAAGAATTTTTTTCGATTTATGTATTAAAGCAATATGGTCGCAAATTTCTTCAACCGACCCCATATTGTGGGTCGAAAAAATGATGGTTGCACCATCATCGCGAAGTTTTAATATCTCACGCTTGAGCAAGTTTGCATTTATAGGGTCGAAGCCACTGAATGGTTCATCAAAAATAAGCAATTTAGGCTCGTGCAACACGGTGCATATAAATTGAACCTTTTGCTGCATACCTTTCGACAATTCCATAAGCTTTTTATCCCACCATGCCTGAATTTCAAATTTTTCGAACCAGTATTTGAGTTTTTTCAAGGCATCATGCCGCGAAAGCCCCTTTAATTGTGCCAGGTAAAGTGCCTGTTCGCCTACTTTCATTTTTTTGTACAACCCACGCTCTTCGGGCAAATATCCAATCTGATGGATATCGTTGGCCCTGAGTGGCCGGCCTTCAAAATAAACCTTTCCGGTATCGGGTGCTGTAATCTGGTTGATAATCCGGATAAGTGTAGTTTTTCCGGCACCGTTCGGTCCCAACAGCCCAAAAACCTGCCCCTTTTTTATGCTGAGCGAGACATCGGTCAGGGCCTGATGCCCTGAGTAGCTTTTGCTAACATTCTCAATATTGAAAAAATCCATGGTGATGATATTCTTTTAAATTATGGGTAATGAGTACTGTTTTTATTCAATTTGTTACAAAAATGCACAAAAATGTTTTGCTTTTGTAACTTTAAAAAAACTATTTGCTGATTTTATTCTCTTTTCCCGCTGCCGCGTGATTTCATCGTTTGACTTGAATTTGCTTAACAACTCCTGTAGCGCGAGTTTGCAACCCACCTCCCCCTTCGTTTAGCTTGCGTAACGTAAGGGGGAGGGTGACAAGGAAAAACTATAATCAATACCAAAACAATATTTTAAAATTCTTATCTGCCAAAACCGATTTATGCACTAACTTTGCTGTTAATGTTATGATAAACTTTTTTTTGCATAATAAATCTCATTTTTATTGCAAAATGGATTAACGATGAGCAGGCTTTTATTTTTCATATCACTATTTTTCGTTTCAGCTTCCCTGTTTGCACAAAACAGGCAAAATAAAGACTGGATTAACTATGGGCAGGAAGGCTGGGGACCTGCACAATGGTTACAAATAGCTCCGGGGAAAATGGGACCAAATGCTCTACTAATTCCCAAAATGGACTATGCACTTGTTGGGGACAAAAACATGATCGAAGTCGGAGGCCATTACCACCAAATGAAAGGTGACACAGCAATTAACAGTTACATTGGTTTTTACTGGGCCGTGGTGCCCGAAAAAGTAGCAGTTGAAGTTTGGGGACAACCAAGCGAAACTTACCGAACAACAAATGAAGTGAGGGACCAACGTCAAATTTGGTACAACGACGAAGGTTGGTCAACCGAGCCGGGCGATTTATTAGTAAGCACATACATACAGCTTATCCGTGAAAAAAAATATATTCCTGACATTTCAATAAACTACACGCTCAAAACAACTACCGGAGATAATTTACACGCAAGATACACAAATGCCTCTATGAATTATTTCTATATGGCTGCCGGTAAAAGCTTTCATCCCGGCTGGAGAATCATTGATGAAATCCGTATTGCCGGCATGGCGGGTTTTTATGTATGGCAAACAAATATTAAAGATATGGCACAAGACGAGGGGCCATTATACGAACTTGGAATAAAAATCAAAAAAAAATTCATAAATATTTATGCAGAAATTGGTGGCTATTCAGGATATGGAGCATACAACTTCATCAATCCCATCGTTGGCAAAGAAACCCCCATCGAAGATGCAAACGATCCACTGATATACCGCACCGGTATAACAAAAACCGGATCAAAATTCGACTTTAAAGCTGAATTTCAATCCGGATTAAATAACGATTATCCTTTTAATACGCTACGATTAAGTGCAACGTATAAGTTTGACTTCAATTAATGTTTTGTAAGTGCCGAAAGTAATTTCCGGACCGCATTTACCGATTCTACTTTAAACTTGGCAGCTGTGTTTACCATGCCAACTTTAACCGTTACAGCCATTTCGGGCAATTCCCTGAACATGTATTCATCAGTCCAATCGTCACCAATGGCCAATATAAAATCGTATTGCTGGTTGCCCAAAAAGCGCATGGCCGCTGCTCCTTTGTTTATGCCCCCGCTTTTCACTTCAATAACCTTGTTGCCTTCCATTATTTCAAGATTATGATTGGCAATCAGGTTTGTCAACTCATCTTTGAGCTCGTTGGCACGCAAAACGCCCTGCTCAGGTTCGGCTTTCCGGTAATGCCAAACCAACGAATAATTCTTTTCTTCGATAAAAGCCCCGGGTGTGCGGTCAACAAAGTTTTCGAGTGCCGGGCGGATGTTATCTTTCCATTCGGCATTAATTTGTTGCAGCATTTCCCATTCGCCGCCACGAATGCGTGTCCAAACACCATGTTCAACAATCAGGTTAACATCGTAACCTTCAAACCACTTTTCGAGCGTAGCACGGTCGCGGCCACTAATTATGGTCACTTCGTTTTTCTCATCGGCAGTAAGTTTTTTTACAATACCCAGTATCTCATCATCGGGAAATGCATCTTCAGGGTTCGACTTAAAACCGCTTAGAGTACCATCGTAATCGAGGAAAATTGCCCGTTTTTTGGCATCGGTATAATCGCCAACAATTAATTTTTGGATAGATGAAGTCACTTTCTTGGTGTTAAACTGAAGTTGTATACCTTCAACCTTTTCGAGTGACTTTACAAACTCGGCAGCCCACTTAAATACATCGTAACGCTTGATACGTTCCTGCATTGACCCCATTCGCATACGCTGTTCTTCAATTGGCATTTCAATTGCGTGTTTAATAGTTTCTGCAATCTCGTTAAAATTATTTGGGTTAATAATGAGTGCTTCGCCCATTTCCTTGCTCACCCCGGCCATTTCACTTAAAATAACCACTCCGGTTTTATTCACCCTCGAAGCAACATATTCTTTGGCAACAAGGTTCATTCCATCGCGGACCGGGGTAATCAGTGCCACATCACTTGAATTATACAACTCTATCAGGTTTTCGAAAGGCAATGAACGGTAGAAATACCAAACAGGTGTGTAGTTCACTTTTCCAAACTTACCATTAATGTATCCAACCAGCCCGTCAACCTGTTCTTTTAGCTTCTGGTACTGCTCTACATTTCCGCGCGATGGCACAGCCAACATTACTAAACTTACATTTCCCTGATATTCAGGGTACCTCTCAAGAAATATCGAAAACGCTTTTAGCCGGTTTGGAATACCTTTGGTATAATCAAGCCTGTCGATAGAAAGTATGAGTTTTCGATTTGGCGAAATCAAGAAGTACTTTTCAAGTTCAAGTTGCAACTCCGACTTCTCCTGTATAAGCTTGTGCTTAACCTCAACAGAGGCATTCATAAACTTATCATAATCAATTCCCATCGGGAATGCATCGGCAAGGATTATACGGTCTTCCGTATGAATTTTATTGAAATTTATTTCAAGCCCGAGCAATCTTCGAACGGTACTAAAAAAGTGACGCTCATAATCGTATGTATGAAACCCTAACAAGTCGGCCCCCAGCATCCCTTTGATCAATTCGTTACGCCAGGGTAATATCCTGAACACCTCGTACGAAGGGAACGGAATATGCAAAAAGAACCCAATGGTAACATCGGGCCTGCGTTTTTTAATCATTTCGGGCACCAGCAACAACTGATAATCGTGTACCCAAATGGTATCACCTTCACCTAAAACATCGAGGGCTGCATCGGCAAATTTTTGGTTTACCCTAACATAGGTATTCCATGTTTCCTGGTCATATTCAACAAATTCATTAAAGTAGTGAAACAAAGGCCAAATTGTTTTATTACTGAAACCTTCGTAATATTCATGCACATCCTTTTCACTTATATGAACAGTAACACAACCTTCTTTTGAGAGTGCTTTATCAATTTTGTGCCTGTCATCACCTATCAGGTTTTCCGTTGAAATGCCCGGCCAGCCAATCCAGTTTCCGTTATATTGTTTATAAACCGACTTCATGCCGGTGGCCAAGCCCCCTACACTGGGTGTAAGCTTAAAGTCATTATCAATTTTTTGGGCATTAAAAGGCAGCCTGTTGGATAAAATGTGTAGTTTATTCATCGTTTTAAAAAATTTATTTTAGAAGTTATTATAGGTACTTTTTTATCAACCATGAAAATAAGAATATGTTTAACTTATTCAAATAATCTCAGTAGTAATTCATAGAATATTTAACAATCGCCCCCACTTATTGTTAAGCAAAACCATTTAAATAATTCTAATTGTTATTTTTTTATTTCGATGTATATTTATACACTGATTTCTTTTTATATAAAAATACAAATTATACGTTTACATTCTGAAAGCATACATACACATAGCAACAACTGAAAACAGAGAAGGATGGATAATTTAAATTACGGAATTATTGGAAATTGCCGAACCGGGGCATTAGTATCTGAAGATGGTTCAATTGATTGGTTATGCTTGCCCCAATTTGATTCACCGTCGGTATTTGCCAAAATTTTAGATAATGAAAAGGGGGGGCATTTTGCCATTAAGCCGGTAAATGTTGAAAATATTGAACAACGATACATAAAAAACACAAATATATTAAGCACACGATTTACCTGTAAGGAAGGCATTTTTGAGGTTCAGGACTTTATGCCCAGGTATAAAACAGATAAGCTTAAGGAGCATTATTATCCGCCTGATTTAATCCGTTTTTTTAAACATATCTGGGGAGAACCCCAATTTTCAATTGAATACAACCCTAAACTTGAATATGCCAACCATCCGACCGGAAATGTAATTGACGATAAATATATCAAATCGTACACCAAAAACGGCAGCTACGATTCATTATATTTATATACCGAATTTGACAAGAATGACGTATTAAACGGGAACCCGATAGTTCTTACCGAGGATAATTTCTGTTTAATCAGCTACCACCAAAAATTACTGACACAAACCACCGAACGCTCATATTTAAAACTGCAACGCACAAAAGTATACTGGCTCAATTGGATACAACGCACAACTTCATACACACGATATCAGGACGAAATTAACCGGAGCGCACTTACGCTTAAGCTTCTCAGTTATCAGAAAAGCGGTGCCATACTGGCTGCACTTACAACATCGTTGCCCGAAACTATAGGCGAGGTACGCAACTGGGACTACCGGTTTTGCTGGATTCGTGATGCTTCAATGGTTGTGAAAATTATGAAAAACCTTGGGCACAACAGCATTTCGCGCCGTTATCTCGATTTCATCATCAATATAATGCCCGACAAGGATGAGAAAATGCAAATCATGTATGGCATAAATGGCGAAAAAGAACTAACCGAATATGAACTTGAACACCTTTCGGGCTACGAAAATTCTAAACCGGTTCGGATTGGAAATGCTGCTTACCAGCAAAAACAAAACGATATATACGGCATTTTGCTCGATGTAATTTACCAACACTATAAAATTCACGTAACATCGTTAATGCACAGCGAGGAACTTTGGACGATAGTGCGCAATGTTGTGAAAATTGTACAAAAAAGCTGGCACCTGCCCGATAAGGGTATCTGGGAAATACGCAACGAAGAGAAACACTTCACATTTAGCAAAGTATTATGCTGGACTGCCATTGACCGTGCATTAAGAATTGCAGCGCTCCTTAACCAAAAAAAGTATATTCAACGCTGGCTGGGGCTTAGAAAAGAAATCAGGGACGATATTTTCAAAAATGCGTGGTCCGAAAACAAACAAGCATTTACCCAGGCATACGACAGTGAAGAGCTTGATTCATCGGTACTTTTAATGGAAAGTTACGGGTTCATAGCAGGCTCGAACCCTAAATATGTGAGTACTGTTAATGCCATTCAAAAGGACCTGGAGTACAAAGGCCTAATGTTCAGGTACAAAAATAAAGATGATTTTGGGGTTCCACGCTCAGCTTTCACCATCTGTAATTTTTGGCTAATCAATGCATTAATAAAAATCGGGAGAAAAGAAGAAGCACAGAAAAAGTTTGATGAGCTTTTAAGCTATTCCAACCATTTATATTTATTTAGCGAAGATATCGATTTCGATACAAAGCGATTATTAGGCAACTTTCCTCAGGCATATTCGCATTTAGCATTAATCGAAACGGCCATCCTCCTTACCGAAGGAGAAAAAACCGCCGAAGAGATGTTGCTCGAATTTATTCATTAATCCAGGGCTCCATTACGCGCTCTAATGCATTGTGCCCTTGTGCCCACGAAAGAAAAACCCCGTAATTGGTTACAGGCACCCCTACGCTCCTCAAATCGCGTAGCCGTGCCTGTAATTTTTGGTTACTTATCATACACCCACCACAATGGATAATGAGCTTGTAAGCCGACAGCTGTTCGTTATCCTGAAACTCTCGTCCAAAATTAAACTCCACTTCTACACCGGGATTCATTCTTTTTAAAATATTTGGTATTTGTACAGTCCCGATATCTTCCTGTATCCGTGAATGATTACACGCTTCGGCAATTAATATTTTATCTCCATTTTGCAAATCATCAAGTGCTTTTGCCCCTTCGTAAAATTCTTCAATCCGGCCATTGCTGCCATAATTGATCATCATTATTGAAAAAGTTGTTAACTGGATATCAGCCGGTACCCAAGATGCCATAATGTCCATGGCCTGCGAGTCGGTAATAATCACTTTCGGTTTTTTAGATAAACTTTCCAAAAAAGAATCAAACCTGGAATGCTCCTCCTGCGCATCCGCACTACGTGCTTTTTTTAAATCCATCCGGTACGATACCGGATATGCCCATTTTCGGGTAATGGTTTCCACTGCCATTGATTGGGGCCGCAAAAACCTTCCTCCCGGAGTTTCTTCATCCATCGGGATATTTAACACATAAAATTCATGGGGCTCAACAAAAGGCAACAGCTCACTTTGGGTATTCGAAGAATCAAAATTATTTAAAATGAATTTGATCAAACGGTTTCTTTCACCTGCATTAACAGCTTCTAAAGCTAATGAAGGATAAAACTTTAAAAGAGGTATTCTTTCATAAACATTTTCTTTGGGTTCCTTTTGAGCCCCAAACCTGTTGAAGACAACCAAAACCTGCTTATCCATTTCATGGGCTTCAGCAATTAAGAAACTCTCCGTATCAAAATCAGGGGTAGCAGGATTAACTACAACAATAGCTAAATCACATTCTTTTAAAACATTTAATACTTTATTCTTTTTCTTTTCACCTAAAACTGATTTCTCGTCAAGCCCAGCTGTGTCGAATAGTTTAACCGGTCCCAGGCCATGCAGCTCAATAAATGATATTTTTGTATCGGCTGTTGTCCCGGGCGTTGAATCGGTAATCGAAGTCTCCTGCTGGGTCAACAAGTTCATCAAAGTACTTTTACCCGAATTCATTTTACCAAAAATGCCAATATGCTCTCTGTTTACCTGCATTATTTTTTACCTCAAAGTTAATTTAAAAAAGATAATCATTTATCACTGACCCTTTGAAAAAAACAGCTTAAATTACCTATTTTATTAGCCAATTTGAATAAATATTTTAGTTTTGTATTTTGAAGATTAAGACAATGGAAAAGATTGCTGTATTTCCCGGATCATTTGATCCATTTACTATAGGACATGAATCGGTACTTCAAAGGGCGTTACCCTTATTTGATAAAGTTATTGTTATGCTCGGTGTTAACAATACTAAAAAGACCCTCTTCTCAGTTGAGAAAAGAAAGCAAATGATTGAAGACCTTTTTCATGATGAGCCTAAAGTTAAAGTAGAAATACACGATGGGTTAACAATTGATTTTTGCAAAAAGGTTAGTGCAACACATATTCTAAGAGGGCTCAGGACATCGGCCGATTTTGAATATGAAAGGGCAATAGCACAAGTTAACAAGAAAATGTACAATAACATAGAAACAATTTTCTTACTGACACTGCCCGAACACACGCCTGTAAATTCATCAGTTGTGCGCGATATATTAAATCACAACGGAGATATAAGCATCTTTATCCCAAAAAATCTCGACATAAAAAAATACTTGGGGAATGAGAATGATTAATAAAATTGGACTGGCAGCATCATTTATTTTTTTATATCTTTCACTTTCAGGTGCTGAAATTCGCTTTACAAATGCTGATTACAGCGGCGATCCGTTCAGCTTTTATACTGTGCCCAACTTTTTAACCGAAACACACGAAATTATTGGCGATGGTATTGTAGACGAAGAAGGAAATTTTTCTTGTGAGTTAGATATAACTGAAGAAATTGCCGTTTATACCGAATTTGGTGTTTACAAAGGTTGGTTTATCTTGAAACCCGATGATTCATTAGAATTAGCATTGCCCCCAAAAAAAGAAAAGAAATCTTCAAATCCGTATTTCAGGCTTAAACCAATTCATCTCGGACTAAAAAAACCTTCACCCGGCAATACCAACTTTTTAATCAGCAATTTTACCCGACATTACAATGTGCAAATGAGCCAAAACATTAAAGAAATAATGTACAGGCGCTCGGTTGAAAAGGCTGAAGAAGTGGTTGGAAAACTAAATGAACAGTTTCCGGAGACCGATAACGAATATTTCGAAAAATTTAAAAAGTACAAGTATGCCTCCATAAAATATACAGCTCAAATACAAGAACCCCAACCGGTTATTGAAGAATTTTTTATTGATCAGGATATACTTTACGCCCACCCTGGATATGCCGAATTGTTCGAAAAAATATTTGGCAACTACCTGAAATATGCAACACAACAAGTTAACGGGCAAAAAATCAGTGTAATGCTCAATTCAGGTGCCCACGAACAATTAATCAACTGGCTGACACTTGACATGGGGTTCAATCAAGATTTGGCCGAAGCCATCATACTTAAAGGGATTAAACCGATTTTTTACTCCAAAAGGTTTAACACGGTTGGCCTTTTTAACATTTTGCAAAAAATAACCGACGATTCGGAAAACCCAGTCCACAAAAAAACAGCGAGCAGCATTTTTAACGAACTGGCCCGCACCATGTACGGAACCATTGCCCCTGAACTGGAATTAGCCGACATTAACGGCGAAATTGTAACATGGGACAACTTCACAGGTAAATATGTTTACCTGTGCTTTACACGCACTGATAACGAAAAATTTACACCGCACAAAAAACTGATGAAAGAATTTCAACAAAAATTTTCGGAGGACCTTGCCATTGTCATCGTACTCGAAGATGACAAAATTGTTGAAAATGCCGACCTGCTGAAAAGTGAAAACTTTGAATGGACTGTACTCAGGGGGCAAACCCGCAGGGAAATATATAAAGATTATAATGTTAGGATTTTACCAACCTACTTTTTAGTCGATCCCAAAGGCCGCATGGCAGGCTCGCAAGCACCATGGCCCGACGAAAATTTCGAGATGCAGTTTGAAAATATCTTAAATGCGACAAAAATAGAATAACAACATCAAGAATTTACACCGATTCAGCATAAGCAAATTGAAACACATCAATTAACGATTCATAAGTATTTTGCAGTATCTCGTTAATTTCATTTTCTGAAAACCACTTTACTTCGGTAATATCTTCCTCAATTTGGGGCAACAACCCCTCACTGTTTTCGCATTTCATTTTAAACCAATGGGTTGGTTTGATCACCCAATCATGATTATGATATGGTGATTTATAAATATGATAAGTAGTGATGTGCGGTTCATCATGAGCCAATGCATCAATACCGGTCTCCTCCTTCACTTCGCGCATGGCAGCTAAACGAAAAGCTTCTCCTTTTTCCACTTTCCCTTTGGGCAAATCCCATTTACCAAAACGTTTGATGCAAAGCAGACGTTTTTTGTTGTCTAATACCACACCCCCTGCTGCATCAATACGAATAAAAAAAGTAAATAAAAGTGAAAGCAGGTGTTCTGATGAATCTGAATACAACAATATCTTTTTCCAATGGTCATTTCTAATAAATGACTCCCATGCCAATGATAAATCATCTAATTTTTCAATTTGTTCCACATTGTCAAAACTGTCAAATTTTAAACCATTAACAAGTTCAACATGAGGAGCTGGGTTAGCATGTTCAACCGGGCTGTTAAATAATGTTTTATTATTTTTACCCGTAATAAAAACAACTCTTTCATTCAAAAAAACTTTGTACATTTGCATCATATTTATTGTAAACAAGAAAACAGTAACAGGTTATAATCTCCCGCAATATAATATTGCCCAATGCATTAAACAACCTGTAAAATTAAAAAAATAATAATCAATGAAGGATTTTCAAACAGAAGTAACCAAAAGGCTTTTAGAGATAAACACAATAAAAGTACAACCATCTAACCCGTTTACATGGGCATCGGGTTGGCTCTCCCCTATTTATTGCGATAACCGTAAAATATTATCATACCCCGAAACCCGGGATTTTATCCGTGATGAATTTATCCGCATTATCGAAAATAAATATCCTGATGCAGAAGTTATTGCAGGTGTTGCAACCGGGGCTATTGCCCACGGGGCACTAGTGGCCGACAAAATGGGGCTCCCATTTGTTTACGTCCGTTCAAAACCAAAAGACCACGGGCTTGAAAACCTCATCGAAGGTGATTTAAAACCCGAACAAAAAATTGTTATTATCGAAGATTTGGTGTCAACCGGTGGTAGCAGCCTTAAAGCAGCTGAGGCTTTAACCAACTTTGGTGGCGATGTGTTGGGAATGGTTGCAATTTTTACCTATAACTTCCCGGTGGCCACCCAAAATTTCGAGAAAGAGGGAATTGAACTTACAACCCTCAGTAACTACCAAAACTTAATCCACCATGCCCTCGAAATTGGTGAAATAAAAGAAAAAGAAATAGAACGGCTTCAGGCATGGAGGGAAAATCCGGCCAAATGGGGTAAAGAATAACTTTTCAATAAAACATGAATATTAGCCGGCTTATACAATTTTAAATTAGGCCGGCTTATTAATGTTACAAAGATAAATACCTGCAATTATGAGCATAAGTAAATATGTGAGCGACGTAAAAACAATAAACAACAATAACGAAGTTGTTTACAATTTCCTGTCTGATTTCAACAACCTTTCGGTTTTCTTTAATGAATTCACACTGGCACAGATTTCACAGCAAATACCGAAAGCAAACATCGAAAATTTTGAATCGGATACCGAAAGCTGCCGCTTCACAATTTCATCGGTTGGTGAAGCCGGCTTACGAATTATTGAACGTGAATTTCCGAAAACAATTAAAATTTCCGGTGAGGGCAAAATACCTTTCGAGCTTTTTTTGTGGATTCAGATACTTCCTGTTACCCCCTATCAATCGAAAATACGGTTAACACTACACGCCAACATGAACATGATGATGAAAATGGTGGCCGGTAAAAAAATGAAAGAAGGCATCAATAAACTGGCAGATGCCCTAACCATGTTGCCTTATCGGTAAAACGAGTGCCATAATGGCACATCGCGCATTTCCGTTACAAAAATTCAACCTGCTTAAAATTGTAAGTTGCAGTTTCCCCCGATTCTTTTTTGATTTGCAGTTGCCCAATTTCAGTTAAACCGGTTATTGTACCTGTAAAAGCACCATTTTCATCCTTGTACAATGCCTTTTCCCCGTACCGGTACATTAGGCCAAGATATGCAGAATCAATTTGCGCTGCCTCCCCGTCTATCAAACAACCATACCACCTGTCTACCTCTTCAACAAGCATATTGAGGATTGCATCAAGCTCTATCTCAGCCCTTGAAAAATGAATGAGGGATACCGGATTGGGTGCATCACTAAAGAATTCTTGTTGGTTTACATTCAGCCCAATTCCACAAACCGACCAGCCAATGTTCATCCCCATAATCGAATTCTCAATTAAAACACCGGCAATTTTTTTATGGCATGCATAAATATCGTTAGGCCATTTTACAAACACATTGTTGGTAAATTTTTTTACAACCCCGGCAACAGCAAGGGCAATAACTTTCGACAATAAAAACTGATAATGGGCCGGTAAAAATTCGGGGTACAATACAATGCTCAACAATAAATTTTTATCAGGCTCACTCTCCCAACTATTGTTCATTTGCCCACGGCCATTTAATTGTTGCCTTGCCAAAACAATTGTACCTTCGTTCCAGTTATATTTTTCGATGTTTTTAGTGGCATAGTTATTGGTCGAGTCCACTTCATCTAATTTTATTATTTTTTTGCCAATTATTTCTGACATTTTTTCCGAGGAATTAATTGATTAAAAAAGTTAAATTTGCAGAATATTGACACAAATATATGGAGAACATTAAACAATCAGACTTAACCATAGAATTAATTGATGCAATTATAGAAGGCGTAAAGAGAAAAAAAGGAGAACAAATTATTGATCTTGACCTTTCAAAAATTGAGAATACTGAATGTAATCATTTCATTGTTTGCCATGGAAACTCAAACACCCAGGTTGAAGCAATAGCCCATTCGGTTGAAGAAACTGTTAAAGAACTCACAGGCCAGGGTGCCTGGCATACCGATGGCTATAAAAATGCTCAATGGATTTTATTAGATTACCCCGACATTATGGTTCACATATTTCAGGAATCATGGCGTTCGCATTACGACATTGAATCGTTATGGGCCGATGCCAAAATGAAAAAGTATAATTCAGAAAATTAAATATAATGACAGATACCAATAGTAAAAACAATCAGAAAAATAAACAGCAAAAGAGCGACCCCAAAAGCAAAGGCGGATTTTCTGATAATTTTAAGCCCAAATCACCCCAGGGCAAAGGCGGAAAACCAAAATTCAACATGGCTTTTATTTACATCGCCTTGATTGTTATTTTGGGGGTTAACTTTTTCACTTCGGGCAATAGTGCTGTTGAAACAACATGGTACGAAGTTAAACGGACCATGATACAAAATGGTGATGTTGAAAAAATTGTTGTCCTAAACAAATCACAGGCCAATATTTACCTCACCAAAGACAGTTATAACAAATATGAAGAAAAACTGGGCACCGGGTTTACCAGCCCCGACATTAATGGCCCGCATTTTTATTTCACAATTGGGTCAACCGACACTTTTAATCAAAACCTGAAAGAGGCAATTGAGCAATATAACCAAGAAGAGATCCCTATTGAATACAAAGAAACTTACGACTGGGGGGGCGTGTTTCAATTTTTGTTCCCGATTGCCCTGTTGATATTCTTTTGGTGGTTCATTTTTAAACGGATGAATAAAGGCGGTGGCGCCGGACCCGGTGGTGGTATTTTTAATGTTGGTAAATCGCAGGCTAAATTATTTGACAAAGACCAAAAAGTTACCACTTCGTTTAAAGATGTTGCCGGGCTAGCCGAGGCAAAACAAGAAATAGAAGAAATTGTATCTTTTTTAAAGAACCCGGATAAATATACAAAACTAGGGGGGAAAATCCCTAAGGGTGCCCTGCTTGTAGGTCCTCCCGGAACAGGCAAAACATTACTCGCACGTGCCGTTGCCGGCGAAGCACATGTACCTTTCTTTTCAATGTCGGGCTCCGACTTTGTTGAGATGTTTGTTGGTGTTGGTGCCTCACGTGTACGCGACCTTTTCAAACAGGCTAAAGAAAAATCACCGTGTATCGTATTTATCGACGAAATTGATGCCATAGGGCGTGCCAGGGGCAAAAACCCAAACATGGGCTCGAACGATGAGCGGGAAAATACACTTAACCAGCTGTTAACCGAGATGGACGGTTTCGACACCAATTCGGGCGTTATTATACTGGCAGCAACCAACCGGGCCGACGTGCTCGACCGCGCCCTCATGCGTGCCGGAAGGTTCGACCGTCAAATCCACGTTGAACTGCCCGACCTCAATGAACGTAAAGAAATTTTTGATGTTCACTTAAAGCCCCTTACCATCTCAAAAAGCGTTGACATCAACTTTTTGGCCAAGCAAACCCCGGGTTTTTCGGGTGCCGACATTGCCAATGTTTGTAACGAATCGGCGCTAATAGCAGCCCGCCGAGACCATAAAGCTGTTGAAAAGCAAGACTTTCTGGATGCAGTTGACCGTATAATCGGCGGACTCGAAAAGAAGAATAAAATTATATCGGCCCAAGAGAAAAAAACCATTGCGTTTCACGAAGCAGGCCATGCTACTGTGAGTTGGTTACTTAAGCATGCACACCCATTGGTCAAAGTAACCATTGTCCCCCGTGGCAAAGCACTTGGGGCAGCCTGGTACCTGCCCGAAGAACGCTCAATTACCACAAAAGAACAAATGTTGGACGAGATGAGCGCCACATTGGGAGGAAGGGCTGCAGAAGAAGTTACTTTCGGAAGTATTTCGTCGGGTGCACAAAACGACCTCGAAAGGGTAACCAAACAAGCCTATGCAATGGTGAGCTATTTTGGCATGAGTGACAAGGTAGGTAACCTAAGCTACTACGACTCAAGCGGCCAGTCTGATTACAGTTTCACAAAACCCTACAGTGAAAAAACAGCCGAACTAATTGATGCCGAAATTAAAGCAATGATAGACGATGCTTATGTTAGGTCTAAAAAAATCCTTGAAGACCATAAAGATGGCCATCATGTTTTGGCACAAAGATTATTAGAACGGGAAGTTCTTTTTACTGAAGACCTGGAAGAAATTTTTGGCAAAAGGCCCGAAAATGAAGAAGATAAACCTATTGGTGCTGAACAACTAAGAGAAAATAAAATCGACTAACTTGCTCAAAGTTAAATGCAAGCACAAGCATAAATATTGAAAAATCCCGGTAATCCTACTCAGCATTACCGGGATTTCTTCAATATTAAATGCACAAAAGTGACGATACATTATACAACAAAACCAATTATTTTCTATATTGAAGAATATATTTTAAATATTTAAATAAAAAACATCATGGAAAAAGATTGGAAACAAGTATTTTTGTCGGGACAACTTTACCAGGCAGAAATTGCAAAAGATTTATTAGAGAATAATGGTATCAATGCTGTTATCATGAACCAAAAAGATTCATCATACACTTCATTTGGTAACATTGAAGTTTTTGTAAACGAAAAAGATGAAGAAAAAGCATTAGAAATTTTAAAAGAACTTAAACATTGAGAAACTTACTGATACGAACATTAACCGGAATAATATACATCATTCTAATCATCAGCAGTACATTAATCAGCAAATATACATTTGTGTCGCTTTTTGGTATTGTGCTGGCTTACGCGTTGTTTGAATTTTACCGGCTATGCCGGAAAACAGGCTTTAAGCCTCATATGACAATGGGTATTCTCATTTCCCTTTATTTATTTATTTCTTTCTTTTTATTTGACAATGAAATTGTTACTGCCAATATTTTCTGGGGGTTGATACCACTTTCGTTGATTATTCCAACAATTGAACTTTTTCATAAAAAAAAGAGATCTGTTCACAATATTGCTTTATCATTTCTAGGTATACTTTATATAGCAGTGCCTTTTTCAATCCTGAACCTTATATCTACACCGATCAATAATACAAACACCTACATGCCACATATCATAATAATATTGTTTGTAATATTATGGTCCAACGATTCAGGTGCATATTTAAGTGGAAGCACACTTGGAAGGCATAAAATGTTTGCATCAATTTCGCCCAAAAAAACATGGGAAGGCGCCATTGGCGGCCTGATATTGGCCATTGCTGCCTCAATAACTATTTTTTATCATCTTGAGCCCATCGGAACCATACATGCAATAGCCATAGCTGTTATTACTGTAATTGCCGGTACTTTGGGCGACCTTACTGAATCAATGTTTAAACGAAGCTTTAAGGTTAAAGACTCCGGAAAACTGTTACCAGGGCATGGTGGGTTGCTCGACAGGTTTGACAGTATGCTGTTTGCTGCACCGGCTTTTTATTTATACATATCAATTATTTTAAATTTTTAAAAAAGATGAGGATACACAAGGAAGGCAGGTTAACCCTTTTGATTATCGCAATCATCATTCTAGCTGTTACTTACGGAAGTATAAAAGTAACACGAAACGAATATATCATATACCCGGTACTATCGGCATCGATATTAATTTACCTTTTCACACTATTCTTTTTCCGCTTTGTATCAAGACCGGCAATTAACGACGACAATGTAGTTATTGCCCCATGCGATGGAACCATTGTTGTTATCGAACCTGCCTCCGAAACAGAATATATCAACGATGAAACCATCCAAGTGTCTATTTTCATGTCGCCATTTGATGTGCATATGAATTGGTTTCCGGTTGCCGGAAAAATACTATACAAAACAATGCACAAAGGAAACCACCTTGCTGCATGGGCCCCAAAATCGTCTGAAGTAAACGAACGCTCAACCGTGGTTATCGACACCCCAAAAGCAGGCCCTGTTTTAGTCCGGCAAATTGCAGGGGCCATGGCACGCAGGGTCGTTTGTTATGCAAAAGAAGGTGATTATGCCGAACAAAACGGGAATCTTGGCTTTATTAAATTCGGTTCAAGGGTCGATTTGTTTTTACCTAAAGATGCCGACATCAAAGTTAAACTACACCAGCGGGTAAAAGGAACGCAAACAGAAATAGCACGTTTTTCATAATATGGCACAACAAAACAAATGGTACAGCTTCTTTCCCAACCTACTTACCACGTTTAATTTATTAAGCGGTGTAATTGGTATATATTTTGCCTTGGGCGGAAACATAAAAACTGCTGTAATCCTGATGTTTGCAGGTGCTTTTTTCGACTTTTTTGACGGCTTTGCAGCCCGTTGGCTAAAAGTTTCGGGCGAAATGGGCAAACAGCTTGATTCCCTGGCTGATGTAATTACATTCGGGGTTTTACCAGGTGCTTTAATGTTTACCATTCAAAAACACCTGATTACAGATTTCTCTTTTGCAACCCTTGCACCCTTTGAGTGGGCATTCATCCTCTCCCCGCTTTGCATACCTGCACTTTCGGCCATTAGGCTTGCTAAGTTTAATATTGACACACGGCAAAGCAAATCATTTATTGGCCTGCCAACACCGGCTAATGCACTAATGGTTGCCTCTGTTGCCTGGACTATTATAAATCGCACCGGTTTTTTTCCTGATTGGTTTGTAAACCCTCTTGGCATTTCAGTATTAACCGTTTTATTTTCAGTGCTTTTAATATCCAACATCCCCATGTTTTCCCTTAAATTCTCATCATTATATCTTAAAGAAAATGTTATTCGCTATTTTTTTCTTTTTTGTTCATTAACTTTGATTGTAATATTACAAATTCCGGGAATATCTTTATCGATAATCCTGTATGTAATATTATCGATATTTCAAGGTTTAAGAAAAAGAAAAACAGAAACAAATGACTATTGATGGTTTAATGCACGCTTGTGAAAATGATGATGAGAAACACTCAATCTTGAACCAAGCATTAAAAAATAAAAATGAAAAGGCAGTCATCATTCCTAACTATAATACTTCGAAACCGGGAAAGCCATTGCCAATCAACCCAGAAAAACGTCCGGCTAAAGATTTTCTGAAGAAATACACCAAAAAGATAAGCAAACAATCTAATTATAAGCGTATCCAAAAAATATTAGTTAAAAAGAATAAATTTATTATAAACCTATCAAAAGAATACCCAGATAAAATTATTCCATTTATTGGCGTAAACACAAACGCAAAAAATTTCTTAGAAAACACCCAAAACTTAGTAGCTTCAAATAATCTGCCCGGAATACATCTACCCAACCATTTAAACAAATCAGACTTAATCACCCCTGGCATGTATGATTTTTTCCTATGGGCTGATAGCATTAATCTTATAATTATTATACATCTTAACCCTGAAAATGATATTTACTCAATAAAAAAAGTTGTACTCGACTTTCCCGGTATTACATTTATTATTCAACACATGATTGGAGTTGAAAAACTTGAAACACATCTAAGCAAAGCACCTAACTTATTTATCGATTTATCTCCCCTACATGCCATATCAGATGAAAGGTTAAGTCGCACCATCGAAATATTTTCTCCCCGCTCAATATTATATGGTTCTTCTTTCCCATACGGAAAAGACACGATAAATAATAACCGGAAAAGATTAGAAAAACTAGTGAAAAATTACAAGGACGTTGATTTAATAATGGGCGAAAACTGGAGGAAAATTATCGACCAACAAAAACTCAATTCAACAAATAAAATAAACGCCAACACAATCTACATGGCCGGATAAAATATAGGTTCTATATATCGGTATAAAATATTAACTTTGCACTCCAAAATTTCAATGTACTGCATGTGTTTTTAAATACAATTAAAACATGCAAAAAATGTACTTTCATTCTGGCACGGCAAAAACAAACACCGATGAATAAAACAAATGACCGATATATGGCCCGCGGGGTATCTGCTTCAAAGGAAGATGTTCACAACGCCATCAAAAACATTGACAAGGGGCTGTTCCCGAAGGCATTTTGCAAAATTGTACCTGATTACCTTGGTAACGACCCTGGCTATTGCAACATTATGCATGCCGACGGGGCAGGTACAAAATCATCGCTGGCATATATGTACTGGAAAGAAACCGGTGATATTTCCGTTTGGAAAGGCATTGCACAAGATGCTTTAATCATGAACATCGACGATTTGCTTTGCGTGGGTGCAACCGATCACATTCTGCTCTCTTCAACCATCGGAAGAAACAAGAACAAAATCCCGGGCGAAGTTATTGCAGCCATTATAAATGGTACTGATGAGCTATGCGCCGAGCTCACTAAAATGGGTGTTACCGTTATTCCTACCGGAGGCGAAACAGCCGATGTTGGCGACCTGGTACGTACCATTATTGTTGACTCTACGGTCACATGCCGCATGAAACGCGATGATGTTATTAGTGCCAACAATATTGCACCCGGAAATGTGATCATCGGGTTATCGTCATCGGGAAAAGCTAGCTACGAAATAGAATACAATGGCGGAATGGGAAGCAACGGGCTCACATCGGCACGGCATGATGTTTTTGCCCGTTACCTGGCTGAAAAATATCCCGAAAGTTACGACCCCGAACTCCCAACTGATTTGGTTTATTCAGGCTCGTGCAAGTTAACCGATGCCATTGAAAACACCGGCGTTGATGCCGGAAAATTGGTTTTATCGCCAACCCGCACTTATGCCCCGGTTATCAAAAAAATACTCGACAAATACCGGAAAAACATAAATGGTATGATACATTGCTCAGGCGGAGCACAAACAAAAGTTCTTCATTTTGTTGATAACGTACATGTTATTAAAGACAACATGTTTGATGTACCACCACTGTTTGAAATCACCCAAAAAGAATCGGGAACCGACTGGAAAGAAATGTACAAAGTATTCAACATGGGGCACCGGTTTGAAATATACACCTCGGAAGATGTTGCCGAAGACATTATAAACATTTCAAAGTCGTTTGATGTTGATGCAAAAATTATAGGGCGTGTAGAAGCCCACGAAAACAAAAAACTGACCATCAGCTCACGCCATGGAAATTTTGAGTACATATAAGCTGATGGTAGTGAGACATGAGAAAGTGAGAGACTATTGACTATTGACTTAATGACTAATAACAAATACTGGACGTTTGCGGCCAGCCCCGATGAGCATAACGATATCGGGAACTAATGACTATCATATTATGGCAGATACAAGAATTTTAGATAAATACGAAAACATTAGATACCGCTTTGAAGAGGTTGGGCAGCAAATTACCGACCCCGAAGTAATGAAGGACATGAAGCGGTACGTAAAGCTCAGCCAGGAATACAAGCACCTGGAAGAACTTGTAAAGTCTTTTGAGGAATATAAAAACATTGTTGACAACATTACCTCAACCAAGCAGCTACTATATGAAGAAACAGATGAAGAAATGCGCGAAATGGCAAAGGAAGAGCTTGAAGAACTCGAAAGCCAGGTTGAACCCAAAGAACAGGAAATTAAAATGTTGCTGGTACCGGCCGACCCCGATGACAGCAAAAATGCCATTTTAGAGATACGTGCAGGAACAGGTGGCGACGAGGCCAGTATTTTTGCTGGTGATTTATATCGCATGTACTCCAAATTCTGCGAACGCAAAAACTGGAAAATGGAAGTCACCAATTCAACCGAAGGCACTTCAGGAGGATATAAGGAAATTGTTGCAAAGGTAACCGGCAAAGGCGTTTACGGGGTATTGAAATACGAATCGGGTGTACACCGTGTACAACGCGTGCCCCAAACCGAAACACAAGGACGCGTTCATACATCCGCTGCATCGGTTGCTGTATTGCCCGAAGCCGAAGAATTTGATATTGACTTAAAAGAAAGCGATATCAGAAAAGACACCTATTGTTCATCAGGACCCGGTGGGCAAAGTGTAAACACAACGTATTCGGCCATTCGTTTAACACACGAGCCAACCGGTATTGTTGTAACTTGCCAGGACGAAAAATCGCAAATCAAAAACCTTGCAAAAGCAATGGGTGAACTGCGAACACGGATTTACAATATGGAACACCAAAAATACCTGGATGAAATTGCTTCAAAACGTAAAACAATGGTTTCAACCGGCGACCGTTCAGCAAAAATACGTACATACAACTGGCCACAAGGAAGGGTAACCGACCACCGCATAGGCTTAACATTATACAACCTTCCGGCAATCATTGATGGCGATATTCAGGATATTATTGACAAGCTCCAGCTTGAAGAAAATGCTCAAAAGTTAAAAGAAACTGAAATTTAAACTCAAAAGGCGGCTAAAATAGTCGCCTTACTTTTTGTCAAAAACACTCGACTCAACAATAACAACTATATCTGACAACTCCTTAAGTTGTTTTTCACGCGGTTCATTTTTATATGGTGAATCAAGCTTGCGTTCAAACCTCCCCAGTTCAGCCTTCATTGTTCTTTCGTTATCCTGAAAATCAACAATCTCGGTGTATTTTAGGTCAATCCCCCGTCGCGAATAAACCCCAACCAAATTGGCATCATTATCAAAAACAGGTGCACCGTTCATCCCATAACGGTACGACATTTCGATCAGGCTGGACCCGGCACTGTGTGACATACTGGGTAATACATTCCCGGTATAGACTTCAGGGCTTATATAGATACCACTAACAGCGTTGGGGAAACCTAAAGAATAAACTTCTGACCCTGAAACGGGCGCAGTGCTGCTATAGCCAAAGGGCAACCTTTCGAAAGGTAAAAACGGAATTGAATCAACCCGAAGCACTGCAATGTTTTTCTTTTCATCATGAAACCCCAGCCTTACAGGTAAATGAAATGTTTGATCCCCGATTTTTCCGGTTATCCGCAAACGCTTGGCCTCATAAATTACATCATAGGTTGTAAGCACTTTGTTTTTACCAATAAAAAAACCAGTTCCTTTACCGATCCACAGAGCATCAAAAAAATCATTATCATAGCACATATCAAACCGGTAAAGCATTTCTGAGAATAATGCATCTCCTTTTGATTTTGTAAACAATGTAATGTTGTTTGTCATAAAATCGGGAATTGGGAGTACTTCTTCAATCGTTGAATTAACTTCCAATATAATGTTGCTGCCATCGTTACGAATAACCACAACATTAAACTGAGGGTTGGGGTAATCAATTTCAGCCTTAGCATCTGTTAACAACTGATTTTTTCCATCTTTTCGGTGGTTAACATTATAGTATTTCCCTTCAGAAAATTCAATTAAATAACAATTGTCCATGCTCTCCCAACCAAGCGAAACACCTAAACGCTCAACATTATCTTTCACCGGCAGGATAAGTTTCATAGCAAACGGCCGACTAAGTTTAAAACTGTAAGGAGGTTTATATTCTGCCGTTGCATATTCATCGTTGTTCCTCAGTAATAAATTATCCTGATAAAACCTGACATCCTTGCCCTCCCAGTTTTCCGATTTGTGTTCAAACCCTTCACTAAGTAAAGCCATACAATTTTCTTCATAATCGCATTCAACGTCAAACAAATTTGCACCTTGTTCCTTAATGCTATAACTGGTCAACCTGCCCGACCGGTCAAACAAGGCAATACTTCCATCTAACTGACCAGAATTCGATTTAATTTCACCATTAATCAAGGCTTTGAGCACATTCTCAGTATAATATTGAAAAAAGAAACTGGAATCAATAATGCTTATCCCATTGTCGTAAAAGTGCATTCTTGTCAGCCTTCCCTCTTTATCAAATACCGACCTCCACCCGTTCCGTACCTGACCAAAAGCTGATAAACTTAACACTACTAACAATATGAAAACGATATATTTCTTCATTTTTCTATAATTTGGAAAACCATTACAATGTAAAGAAAAATTAGATATGTGACTAAACGTACAATAGAAAACTTCAGTATTTTGTATAATTAAGGGCGCTAAAAACAAACTTTTATTGAATCATTTTGTTTTTTTTATGTCTCTGACATTTGTCAGGTTTAATTCGAAATAATTCCAAAAAAATATATTTATGATATTTGATTTCAACCTTATTCAAAATGTGTATGCCGGTTTCCGGCAAAAGGTAGACACAGCTAAAAAAGAAATTGGCCGGCCACTCACCCTTACTGAAAAAATTTTATATGCACACTTGCATTCATCAAACAAATTTCAGAATTACAAGCGGGGTAAAGATTATGTAGATTTTGCACCCGACCGTGTTGCCATGCAGGATGCAACAGCACAAATGGCACTTTTGCAATTTATGCAGGCCGGAAAAGACAAAGTGGCCGTACCTTCAACCGTACATGCCGACCACCTTATTCAAGCCCGAATTGGTGCCGATAAAGATTTACAGGAAGCATTTAATAAAAACAACGAAGTTTATAATTTCTTGGAATCGGTATCGAACAAATACGGACTTGGTTTCTGGAAGCCCGGGGCTGGGATTATCCATCAGGTTGTACTCGAAAATTACGCCTTCCCCGGCGGGATGATGATTGGAACCGATTCGCACACCCCTAATGCAGGTGGTTTGGGCATGATTGCCATTGGTGTGGGCGGTGCCGATGCTGTTGATGTGATGGCCGGTATGCCCTGGGAGCTGAAAATGCCCAAACTCATTGGTGTTAAACTTACAGGGAAACTAAGCGGATGGACAGCACCTAAAGACATAATCCTAAAGGTAGCCGGGATTTTAACCGTGAAAGGCGGAACAGGCGCAGTGGTTGAATATTTTGGCGAAGGGGCACAATCAATTTCATGTACCGGAAAAGGAACCATTTGCAACATGGGGGCTGAAATTGGCGCCACCACTTCAACCTTTGGATATGATGATTCAATGCGCCGTTACCTAAAAGCAACCAGCCGTGAAAAGGTGATGGAGGCAGCCGATGAAATCAGCGAATACCTGACCGGCGATAAAGAAGTTTATGACAATCCTGAAAAATATTTCGACCAAGTGATAGAGATTAACCTATCGGAACTTGAACCGCACCTGAACGGACCTTTTACGCCCGATTTTGCCACACCTATCAGCAAAGTTCGCGATGAAGCCAAAAAGAACGGCTGGCCAACAAAAATAGATGTGGGGCTTATCGGCTCATGTACAAATTCATCGTACGAAGATATATCGCGCGCAGCTTCTGTTGCCAAACAGGCTGCCGATAAAAAGCTGAAAACAAAATCAAAATACACCATCACCCCGGGCTCAGAGCAAGTACGCTACACAATTGAGCGCGATGGCTTTATAAAAATATTTGAAAAAATTGGCGGCAGTGTATTTGCCAATGCTTGTGGACCATGCATTGGTCAATGGAACCGCGAGGGAGCCGAAAAAGGCGAAAAAAACACCATTGTACATTCATTTAACCGAAATTTCGCCAAACGTGCCGACGGCAACCCAAACACCCATGCATTTGTAGCATCTCCAGAGTTGGTAACTGCATTGGCCATTTCCGGGGAATTGGGCTTTAACCCAATAACCGATACCTTAACAAATGAAGATGGTAAACAAGTTAAACTTGACCCGCCCACAGGTTTTGAATTACCTCCAAAAGGTTTCGATGTTGACGACCCGGGCTATGTTGCACCCGCAAAAGATGGTTCAAAAGTGGAAGTGATTGTAAACCCCGATTCAAAACGTCTTCAATTGCTCTCCCCATTTGAACCCTGGAATGGCAAAAACATTACCGAAGCAAAATTGCTCATCAAAGCAAAAGGCAAATGCACAACCGACCACATATCAATGGCCGGGCCATGGCTACGCTTCCGGGGGCACCTCGATAATATATCTGATAATTGCCTTATTGGTGCTGTTAATGCCTTTAACGATGAAACCAATAAAGTTAAAAACCAACTTACAGGCGAATATGGCGAAGTACCAGCAACACAACGAGAATACAAAGCCAATGGAATCCCCACCATTGTTGTTGGCGACCACAATTACGGTGAAGGCTCATCGCGTGAACATGCGGCCATGGAACCACGCCACCTGGGTGTGCGTGCTATTTTGGTTAAATCGTTTGCACGTATCCACGAAACCAACCTGAAAAAGCAGGGTATGTTGGCTTTAACATTCGAAAATGAGGACGATTACGATAAAATTCAAGAAGACGACATATTCAATTTTATAAACCTCGACCAGTTTGCCCCTGACAAACCCATCGACATTGAAGTGCTGCATAATGACAACACTAAAGATGTTATACGGACAAACCACACTTATAATACACAACAAATTGAATGGTTCAAAGCCGGTTCAGCATTGAACATGATAAAAAAATCAAACGCATAATCATCTCTCAACCCCTAAATGCGGGGGTTGTGGTAAATATTTTAATTTATGACAAAAATAAAAGTAGAAAATCCTGTAGTTGAACTCGACGGAGACGAGATGACACGTGTCATCTGGAAATTTATAAAAGACAAACTAATCCTTCCTTATCTCGATATTGATATCAAATATTACGATTTGGGCGTTGAAAAACGAGACGAAACCAACGACCAAATAACAGTAGATGCAGCCAACGCCATAAAAAAGTATGGTGTAGGCATCAAATGTGCAACCATCACCCCCGACGAGGCACGTGTTGATGAATTTAAGCTCAAAAACATGTGGCGCTCACCCAATGGAACCATCCGTAACATTTTGGGGGGCACGGTATTTCGCGAGCCCATTATCATCAAAAACATACCACGACTGGTTCCGGGCTGGACAAAACCCATATGCATCGGCCGCCATGCCTTTGGCGACCAATACAAGGCTACAGATTTTGTAACAAAAGGGAAAGGTAAACTTACCATAACGTTCACCCCCGAAGACGGAAGCGAGCCACAAAGTTACAACGTGTACGATTTTGAGGGCGACGGCGTGGCCATGGCCATGTACAATACCGATGAATCGATACGGGGATTTGCACATGCCTGTATGAACCAGGCACTCGATAAAAGGTGGCCACTGTACATGAGCACAAAAAACACCATCCTGAAAAAATACGATGGCCGTTTCAAAGATATTTTTCAGGAAGTTTTTGAGAAAGAATACAAAGATAAATTTGAAGCTGCCGGTATTACATACGAACACAGGCTTATCGACGATATGGTTGCCGCGGCCATGAAATGGGACGGCGGTTTTGTATGGGCCTGCAAAAATTACGACGGCGACGTGCAAAGCGACACCATTGCTCAGGGGTTTGGTTCATTAGGGCTAATGACCTCAACATTGGTAACGCCTGATGGTAAAACCATGGAAGCCGAAGCAGCCCACGGTACAGTAACACGCCACTTCCGTATGCACCAACAAGGCAAGCCAACCTCAACAAACCCCATCGCATCAATTTTTGCGTGGACACGGGGGCTGGCTTTCCGCGGAAAACTGGACAACACACCCAAGCTCACTGAGTTTGCCGAAAAACTCGAGAAAGTTTGTATTGAAACAGTAGAAAGTGGCAAAATGACAAAAGACCTGGCGCTAATCATTCACGGACGCGAAATGAAAGAGGAACATTACCTCAGTACGGAAAAGTTTCTTGAAGCGATTGATGAAAATTTACAAAAGTCATTGAGCCATTAGTTCCCGATGCAAAATCGGGACTGGCCGCAAAGCGTCCGGCATTGAGTCAATAGTCATTAAGTCAACAGTCATTAAGTCATTGGTCATTGGGGGCTTCACGGGGCAACTAAAAAAACCTGGAACCTGAATCGAGTTTGCGAGATCAGCGTAGCTAATTGGAGCGCAGCGGAATCGAAGATCGGCGTAGCCAAATCAACGGAGCGCAGCGTAGTTAAATCTGAAACCTGAAACAAAGAAAAATGAGCAACAAAATAACCATACAAAACGGAAAACTAAATGTGCCCGACCATGTCACTATTCCTTTTATAGAGGGCGATGGCATTGGCATGGACATAAGCAAACCTGCACAAAACATTGTAGATGCAGCCATTGAAACCTCTTATGGTAAACAACGCACAATTAACTGGAAGGAAGTTTTGGCCGGTGAGAAAGCTTTCAAAAAAACAGGCAAATGGTTACCTGATGAAACCGTTAATGCTTTTAAGGAGCATATTGTTGGTATAAAAGGGCCACTTACAACACCTGTTGGAGGCGGAATTCGTTCATTAAATGTTGCCCTAAGGCAGGAACTCGACTTGTATGTTTGCTTGCGCCCGGTGCGATGGTTCAAAGGGGTACCCTCACCGGTACGTTACCCATCAGTTGTCGACATGCATATCTTCAGGGAAAACACCGAAGATATTTATGCAGGAATAGAATTCATGGCCGGCACCCCGGAAGCTGAAAAATTTAAAAAACTCATGAAAGAGAATTTCAGCCTCGATGCCGTCCGTTTTCCCGATTCAACTTCGTTTGGTATAAAACCCATTTCTGAAGAAGGGTCAAAGCGACTGGTGCGTGCGGCCATCGATTATTCCATAAAACACAACCTGCCCTCGGTAACGCTGGTACACAAAGGGAATATCATGAAATTCACCGAAGGTGCTTTCAAAAACTGGGGATACGATGTTGCTGAAGAAGAATTCAACCAACAAACGTTTACATGGCGTGAATACGAGAATACATCAGAAAAACAAGGTTCAGAAGCTGCAAAAGAAAAACTGAAAGAAGCGAAGAAAGAGGGTAAAATCATCATTAAAGATGTGATAACCGATGCCTTTTTACAGGAAAGCCTGTTAAAGCCATACGATCATTCAGTTATTGCAACCATGAATTTAAACGGTGACTACATCTCCGACCAGTTGGCAGCTATGGTAGGTGGAATTGGCATTTCGCCCGGTGCAAATATTAATTACAACAGTGGTTTTGCCATTTTTGAAGCCACACACGGAACGGCACCAACCATTGCCGGTACAGGGCAGGCAAACCCGAGCTCCCTGATTTTATCAGCTGCACTGATGCTTGAATATATGGGATGGACCAAAGCAGCAGAACACATATATGATGCTTTGGAACATACTTTTTCAAAAAGAAAAGTAACCGCTGATTTGTTTGCATTAATGGAAGGGGCAACACTACTGTCGACCAAAGATTTTGCGAATGAAGTTATAAAGAACATACACTAAAAACAGTAAGACAAAGTGTTTACAGGGCACCAAAAATATAGAAGAATAACAAATACTTACAGATATGGAATATATAAAGAGTCGATTTTACAACAAAGCAACGAAGTGTTTCAACGAATACAATAAGTTGAAGAAAGATCATGGCGACAAAGTTATTGCAAATGTAACAATAGGCCAGGTAATGACCGGAATGAAAGGCGTTCCAAGTTTGATAACCGATACCTCGAAACTCGACCCTCAGGAAGGCATACGTTTCAGGGGATATACCATACCTGAACTCAGGGAAAAACTACCACGCTTAAACGAAGATGAAGGCGAACCCCTGCCAGAGGGTATGTTTTATCTGTTGCTTATGGGTGAAATCCCTGAAAAAGATGACGTGCTAAACCTTTCAAAAGACTGGTCGACCCGTTCGCACGTGCCACAACATGTGTACGACGTGATCGATGCACTGCCAAAGAATTCAAAACCCATGACCCAGTTTAGCTCGGCAATCCTGGCACTGGCAACCGAATCGCTTTTTCAAAAAGCTTACCGCTCGGGTATTGCAAAACAATATTACTGGGATTTCATTTACGATGATGTAATGAACCTCATCGCTAAATTGCCACGCATTGCTGCCTATATTTATCGCCGCAACTTTTACAATAGCGACCACATTGAACCCAACCGCAGGCTCGACTGGGCAGGTAACCTTGCACACATGATGGGGCACGATTCAGAAGAAGTACGCCGCTTATTACGCTTGTACATGGTTATCCACTCAGACCACGAAGGCGGTAATGTTTCAGCCCACACAACCCATTTGGTTGGTTCGGCTTTAAGCAACCCATATTATGCCTTTTCGGCCGGAATGCTTGGACTTGCTGGTCCGCTCCACGGATATGCCAACCAGGATGTTATCCACTGGATATTTGAATTGATGGACGAACTGGGCACCGATGAGCCATCAAAAGAACAACTTAAAACCTACGTGAAGAAAACACTCGAAAACGGCCGTGTTGTTCCGGGTTACGGTCATGCCGTGCTGCGCCAGACCGACCCGCGTTTTACCGCACAAAAAGAATTTGCCGACAAATACATTAAAAACGACAGTTTAATTAAAACTGTTAATAACCTGTATGAGGTAGTACCACCAATTTTAAGCAAAGTTGGAAAAATACAAAACCCATGGCCAAATGTAGATGCTTATTCAGGTTCGTTACTACACCATTACGGTATAAAAGAATACACATTCTACACCGTATTGTTTGGCGTTTCAAGGGCACTGGGTGTCCTGTCATCGCTTATTATGGACAGGGTTTACGGCCTTCCACTTGAGCGCCCGTCGTCATACGAACTAAAATGGTACGTTGAAAAAGCCACCGGCAAAAATCCATCTTGCTGATCCAATTTATTACAACCCTATAAAAACGACTGGTAGAAACATCAGTCGTTTTTTTTTCCCTCTAATGTCGCGAATTTGTAACTCGTGTCTATTTTCTGTTTACTTTGTAACCTTTGCAAAGGTTTATTGGATTGAGGTTTTAGTCGACCTACAACAGCATAACCAAACAATCGCATTGTATTCAAAAGAAGATTTGGAAAAGAAGTTAAACTATATACATGAGAATCCTGTAGTTTCAAGGTTTGTTGATCATGAAGAAGATTATCCATATAGTAGTGTCGTGGATTATTCTGGACAAAAGGGATTGGTTGATATGGTTAAATTGTATTAAGCACGAGTTGCAAACTCGCGCTATTTGTGAGAAAAGACAATATAATTAGTAACTGTTGAACATGAATATGTAAATGTAGGTTATGAATACAGAACCAACAAAGCCCAGCTTCAAAAAAGAAACCAGGCTTTGTTATATTTTATTATGTTGAAAATTATCTACTGCACGGGGGTAAAGCGTATTGCCTGACCGCCGCCTGCTGCTAATTTAATATTGAGTTGTGTACCAGCATCTACAACTTTTTCGCTGATATCAATGGCTGTAGGGTTTGTTTCTAAATCACAATCTTTACCGTCGGCATATATTTCGGCTTTATATTGTTTGCCTTCATCAAGAAATGACAAATCAACCGTAAAGTCGCGGGCTTCTTCATTGGTAACACTGCCCAGGTACCAGTCATCCGACTTTTTATCTTTACGCACCATGGTAACATACCCCCCTATTTCGGCATTCAGCACTTTAGTGTCGAACCAGTCAACCGGCACATCAAGCAAAAATTTCAATGCCGGGTGCCCCTCGTAGTTCTCGGGCAAACCGGCCATCATTTGTGTTGGCGACAGTACAACAACATACGCAGCCAGTTGCTTGGCAAGTGTGGTGTGTACCCTGCGGCCTTCGCGGTATTTTATCATGATATCGAATATACCGGGGGTAAAATCCATTGGCCCGGCCAGTAAACGCGTAAAAGGGATGGTTGCCAAATGATTTGGCGGGTTGCCATCGCTCCAGGCATCGTACTCCATACCACGGCCGCCTTCGCGGGTCATCATGTTTGGGTAGGTACGGCGCTCGCCGGTATCTTTAATTGGCTCGTGGAAATTTACGGCCAGTTTGTTATCTGCTGCTTTTTTCAATATGGTACGGTAGTAGTTTACACCAAATTGTCCGTGATGCCACTCTTTCATGTTCAGTTTTGAACCTACCTGCCCAATTTTAATGTCGTGGATACCCAAATCGCGGTACAAAGCAAAACCATCGTCAACCTGGTCGAGGTAGCTTATCAGGTTTGACCCGGTTTCGTGGTAACCAATCAGGTTTACACCACGCTCTTTTCCGTACGCTACCACTTCTTCCAGATCAAAAGCATCAACACTTTCGGTAAAGCTAAACTGGTGCATACGGTTCATGTACCATTGTGGTGTCCAGCCTTTGTTCCAACCTTCGATAAGCAACAGTGGCACACCATGCTCCGAAGCAAAATCGATGTACATTTTTGCATTTTCGGTGGTAGCACCCAAATCGGGGCTTTCCCAAAACGTGTATTTGCCAATATGCATGCCCCACCAAATACCCATATATTTTGATGGTTTGATATACGAAAGGTCTTCAAGTTTGTTGGGTTCATTCAGGTTAAGCACCATGTAATTGGTGATCAAATCGCCCGGTTTTTCGGCAATTTGGATGGTACGCCAGGGTGTTTTCAAAGGGGCACCTGTTTTAACTTTTGTACCATCGCTCCATGGCACCAAACCTGTTACCAGTTTATTGCCGGGTTTTGAAAGCACGGTATAACTGGCATAATCAATCAAATTGGCTTCGTGCAACGAAACATACAGGCCATTTGTTGTTTCCATGGTCAGCGGCGTATGCACCGTGTCCATTTCACTAATCGCCGATTCGGTAAATAAATATTCGTACCGGTCGTGTTGATATGCTTTTATCCACCATGCCGTATGATCACCTGCCATTGCAAACTCGGTCAGTTCATCCATAATGACAAAATTTTCCATGGACTCTTGCTCGGGTATTTCGTACCTGAAAGCTACACCATTGTCAAAAGCCCTGAAGTAAACCGACATTTTACGTTGGTCACCATCAACCTCCTGCAGGTCAACCTGCAATTCGTTATAATGATTGCGTATAAATTGCTTTTCGCCCCAAACCTGTTCCCATGTATTATCGTATGTGTTGGTTGTGGTGCCTGTTATTTCAAAATTACAGGTCAGCGGGTTTTGATCTTTTAAAATAAACCCCATTGCTGAATTTAACACAACATCTTTACCTTTATACGTTACACTGTATTCAGGTTTTTTTTCGTTTAAAGAAAATACCACCTCAACGTTTTCATCAGGAGAAGTAACTGTGATGTCCTTTTTTGAACACGAAGCCATAATGGAGGCAACCAGCAGTGTAAATAAAATTTTTCTAACCATGTCCGTATTTTTAGTTTCTATTATAAGCACAAAAGAAGCACACACTCGTTAATTACAAGGGAGGAAAATGTATCATAACAGGGTGCAAAATGGTGTATTTGACAAAATACATCATAAAACAAAACAATTTGACACCAATATAGATAAGGCAACTAAACTTATCCGAATCGGTAGGTGCAACGTTTGCAGGCTTCACCCAAGAGCATTGCATTAATACATCTATTCGAAGTTATAAACAAACAAAACTGGGGCATTAATTATTGTCCGCAGCATATGAAACAGCGTTCAACGGAACATATTGGAGTTAATTGCCCCGGCTTTCAAGCCGGGGATCAAAGAGTAGCCCATTCTTTACCTGGCCAACTGGTATTGTTGATAAATGTGGAACAGCAACCATGGCCGGGGATTGGTCATTGGTTAATTAGTTCGGAGTAATTTGTGGGTTAGCGACTTGTAATTTGTCATCGTTTTATATTCGGCTAAAGCCGGTTAGGTTTATAGGCTCTGTCGACTGTCCTCCACTTAAAAGTGGAGGTAATTGATGCTCTTCGCTTAACAGCTTGAGTTTTTTTTATTCCACAGATCCGCCAGTTGTCGGACATGTTTTGCACCGATCAACATGGATTTTTTCTATGGTTAAAATTGAACCGTGCCCCGGGAAACAGGCGGCTGTAATATTGAATCATGCCTAACGGCATTGCATTATTATCCGCCACGAATGCACAAATGTATTTATTGATAAACCATACTCCTTTAAATTACACCAAACATGAATTTTAATTCATTCGTGGCATTAAAATTTAAAATTTGTTTTTTGTGAAATGGGTTGAAAACCTGTTGTCCTTATAGTTCCATAGCAACGGTATAATATTGTAGGGTCGGGTTTCAACCCGATGATGAAAGGTATTTGAAAGTATGAGTTCCGTAGGAACGCTGAATAAAATCGTTTCAAATTTGCACGGGGTGTTAATGGTGGTAATTACTATATGTACCATGCCGATGGCATTCTTGGTTGTGCGCTGCTCCTTTTCCCTATGGTTGAAACCAAACCGTGTCCCGAGAATCGGGAGGCTACAATATTTGACCATGCCTAACGGCATTGGATTAATACTTCTAATCGAAGTTATTGACAAAAAAATACTGGCAAAAAAAGATTGTCCGCAGCATATGAAACAACGTTCAACGGAACACAGTGGAGTTAATTGCCCCGGCTTTTAAGCCGGGGGTTCGAATGTTAGCACTTGCCTTGTACCCGGTCAACTGGTGTCTTTGATAAATGTGGCATGGCGGCCATGGCCGGAAATTGGTTATTCAGACAAAAGAGCCACAGTGAGGCCCTTAATTTCGGCCAGGTTTTTCATGCGCCCGTATAAGCTGTATCCCGGGTAATTATCTTTGCCCACATCGTCAAGTATCTGGTGACCATGGTCGGGGCGGATGGGCATAACACATTCTTGTCCCGTTTCAAGCTCGCGCCTTTTGCCCTCTTTTATGATTTCTTTGGCCACACCAATCATATCAACATCACCATCAAAAAATGTTTTTTCTTCGAAGTTCAACCCGCTGTCGCGAACTACATTCCGAAGGTGGACAAAGTGGATATGCGGTGCAATGTCGCGGGCTATTTCCGTCAGGTTGTTGAAATGCCCTACCCCAAGCGAACCGGTGCACAAAGTCACCCCGTTTGATGGCGAATCAACCATGCCAACAATCTCTTTCAAATCGCCGATTGTGCTCACGATGCGTGGCAGCCCCATTAAGTTCCATGGCGGATCGTCGGGGTGAACTGCCATCTTAACATCGAGCTCTTCAGCCACGGGAACAATCTCATTCAGAAAAAAGCTCAAATGACTCTTCAGTTTATTTCGGTCAATACCGGCATACGATGCCAGCATGGCCTTAAACTCATCGAGTGTGTACGACTCAAGCGAACCGGGCAACCCGTACAGAATGGTACCTTTCAAATCGTTGAGACTTTTATCGTCGAGACTGTCCATATAAACTTTGGCCTTTTCGATAATTTCAGCTGGATAATCCTTTTCAGCACCATCGCGCTTCAACACATACATATCAAAAGCTGCAAAAACATAATACTGGAAACCCGATGTGTAAGTCCCGTCTTCAAACTCCAGTTTCAGGTTGGTGCGCGACCAGTCTAAAATGGGCATAAAGTTGTAACAAACCGTTTTAATGCCACATTCGGCCAAATTACGGAGCGAAACTTTATAATTTTCGATATGCTCCTTATACTTACCGCTGTTCTTTTTTATGTCTTCACTAACAGGCAAACTTTCAACCACGTTCCAGGTAAGGCCTGCCTGTTCTATCATTTTTTTCCGTTCAAGGATTTCTTCTTTGGTCCAAACATCGCCCACCGGAATGTGGTGAAGGGCCGTGACCACACCTGTGGCACCGGCCTGCCGCACCTCACCCAGTGTAATGCGCTCATTAGGGCCAAACCATCTCCATGAATATGTAAACCTCATATCTTTAGTTTTTTAAACACCACTAAATGAACTAAAACCACCATCGACCGGAAGCACGACCCCGGTCAC
The DNA here is from genome assembly GCA_041694375.1 of Bacteroidales bacterium. Classification (GTDB taxonomy): domain Bacteria; phylum Bacteroidota; class Bacteroidia; order Bacteroidales; family Prolixibacteraceae; genus Roseimarinus. The sequence goes on from JASMTI010000284.1 coordinate 38,834, forward strand.
AAACGAAGCAGAATCACTTGCAAGGTAAAGCACAGCCCCGATCAATTCCTCGGGATTACCAAAGCGCCCCATCGGTGTGTTGGCTATAACTTTATGGCTGCGTTCGGTTAATGAACCGTCATCGTTTAACAACACTGCACGGTTTTGGTGGGTAACAAAAAAACCGGGGGCAATGGCATTAACGCGCACCGAACCTTCAAACTTCATCGAAAGCTCCATGGCCATCCACGATGTAAAGTTTGAAACCGCTGCTTTTGCAGCAGAGTAACCAAGCACCATGGTTATCGATTGCATGGCAGCCATCGACGATATATTGATAATATTACCCGATTTGTTGTTGGCCATCACCTCACCAAAAACGATTGACGGGAGTACGGTACCTTTAAAATTAAGGTCGGTTACCTTATCCAGATCCCCAATATCCAAATCGAAAACAGTTTTATCGGGGGTGATATTTGCACCTGGCATGTTACCACCCGCGGCGTTCAAAAGCAAATCGATTGTCCCGAACTTATCGAGTATTAATTGCCTTGTTTCTTTTAACGCATCCATATCGAGCACATTTGTTTTTAGCCCGATTGCAGTTCCACCCTGCTTTTCAATTTCTTTTGCTGCATTTACGGCAGCCTCCTCGTTAATATCAAGAAAAACAATTTTAACACCGGCTTTAGATAAACCGCTTCCTATTTCAGAAGCAAGCACACCACCGCCCCCTGTTAAAACTGCTATTTTTCCATCTAAATTAAACAACTCCTCCAAATAACTCATAACTAAACCTTTATTTACACGCCCTATATTCCGGGCACAAATTTCAATTTTATGTTTTTATAATATTCTAAATCTTTGTCGGGTTTCTCGAATTTTTCCGGCAATGGCATTTTTGAAAACTGTTGGAAATAAAGCACGCTTGAATTGCGCCACCACACAGCATCTTCGTATTGCATTTCGAGCAACTGGCTCACATGCCTATACCGCTGGTCGTCGACATACGGTTCAACTTGTTCCCATTTATCCTGCATCCACAACACCGAATCGGCACCTGTATAATATTTGTATACCATCTCGTCCCATAACGTACGGCCCGAATCCATTTTATAATCCCATGGTACATGATGAAACCAAAGCAAGAATTTTTCGGGGCACTCTTCAAGTGAATTATATTTACTGCGCAAAGGTTCGGGATACTGGTTTACGGCTTTACTTCCGGTTAACGAACGGTCAAAACCGACCCCTTCTTCCGATGCATTATGGTAGTAAACCGATGTCCAATCGGGGCGACGGCCTCCGCCCACCCACGGTCCGGGCCCATAGTGATGGCTTTCGGCCATAAGGTGATGTAAGCCGAGCGGAGTACGATAGCTCACACCTATTTCGCGTGATTCCATCATCATATCAACAATGGGTTCTACAACATCAATGTTTGAGGAAAAAGTAAGCTTGGTCCATTCCTCTGCAATTTCTTCCGAGGTATAATCATAATCCCATGCCAAACGCCCAAAGGCATACCAGTTTGCCTGCCCAAACAAATGACCGGTCCAGTTACGGTCGGTGCCAATATTTGAAACACCGGCTATGGCCGTTGTCTCATACCCGTGCAACGATCCATCCAATACCTTCGATACGTATGAGCCTTCCCCTTTAGCGTAGGTGTCGGTATCGAGAACTTCTTTATACAATGGTGCCAAATAAGTTAGATGCGTGGCATGCCCCAGGTATTCCTGGGTAATTTGGAATTCCATCATCAATGGTGTATTGGGCATGGCTCCAAACAGCGGGTGATAAGGTTCACGTGGCTGAAAATCGATGGGGCCGTTTTTAACCTGAATCAGTACATTATCTTTAAATTCACCATCGAGCGGCACAAACTCATTGTATGCCTGTAAGGCGCGGTCAACCGGTACTTCGTGACTATAAACAAAAGCCCTCCACATTACAATTCCACCATGGGGCTCCAACGCTTCGGCCAGCATATTGGCACCCTCGGCATGTGTACGGTTATAATTGTGCGGACCAGGTTGGCCTTCGCTATCGGCTTTTACCAAAAAACCACCAAAATCGGGTATTTCTTTATAAATATTGTTGGTTATTTCTTTCCAGAATGCCCTTACATCTTCATCTAAGGGATCGGCCGTTTCAAGCCCGCCAATTTCAATCGGTGCACTAAAGCGTGCTGTTAAGTATACCTGAATTCCATATGGGCGGAACACATCGGCAAGGGCAGCTGCCTTTTCAATATATTCATCGGTTAAGACTAAAGCATTGGCATTAACATTGGTAAGCACCGTACCGTTAATTCCAATTGAAGCATTGGCGCGTGCATAATCGTAATACCGCTGATAAATATAGCGGGGCAGTTTATGCCAGTCCCAAATTGAAAAACCGGCATAACCACGCTCAACCGTACGGTCGAGATTATCCCAGTGATTTAGTATCCGGTGCTCAGTTCGCGGTGTCTCAGCAATGTCGATATTGCTTATGCCTGAGCGTTTTTGCATCAACCGTAAAAAATGGAAGGTCCCATACAATGAACCTATCTCATCTTCAGATGCTATAATTGTTATTGCATTCCCGCCTTCATTAATAGATTTTATTAAGTATCCTTCGTTGCCTAATTTTTTAACTTCATCAGACAAACCATATTCTTCAATTAATGGAGATTCGGAGGTGACAACGAGCAAGCCTTTATCATCCCAATTACCCGCAAAGTTGATGTCAACATCAAGCATTCCAGACAGCCCCTTTTCAAGCTCATCACGTATAATTTTGCTTGTTTCAGAACTTCCGGGCACGAAAACTGAACTACATACCTCGTGATATTCATCAAACAATTCGGCATTGTTTACTTTAGAGTAACGCAACCAAAGGTCATAACCATCCTCAGCCTTTCCACTAAAAAAAAGCGGGACAAATAATAATAAAAATACAATTCGTTTCATAATGGTTAATTTTAGATATCTGATTTATTTTTATTCAATTTATGTGAAGATTCACGGACAACCAACCTTGCATTCAACACAACTTTTTGGGTATAAACAAACGATTCATCCCCCTTAAGATTTTCAATAAGGCTTTTAGCAGCCATAATACCTGCTTCGCGCCCCGGATAATGAATTGTTGATAATTTTGGTGATACAATTTTCGAAATTGGTTCATTATTGAACCCCACAATTGCAATGTCACCGGGCACATGCACGCCAAGTTCCTTCAAACGCAATAAACATCCTGCTGCAGCTTGGTCGTTAGCCACAAAAACCCCATCAGGCATTGGTTTCATCTTCATAATTTCATTGGCTATAGCCTGGCCATCTTCAAGGGTTAATGATTTCATATATAACAAATTACCAACACAACCATCATGTTCGGCCACTGCCTTTTTAAAACCCTCGCTACGTTCGCGATATACATTTGCGACCGATTCCAGGGTTACATGAAGAAGGTTTCGGCATGATTGGTCAATTAAATGCGAAGCAGCATCATAAGCAACTTTAGAATTGTCAATCACGAAACATGTCGAAGTTGAATCGTCAGGCACCCTGTCGAAATAAACAACCGGAACATTTTTTTCGGCAAAACGTGAGAAATAATGCACTTTGCTTTTCTCTACAGTCATTGACACAATTAAACCATCCACCCGGTTATTGAACATTGTATTGGCATTTTGCTCCTCTTTTTTCGACGATTCATGCGATTGGCTGATAATGACATTATAACCATTTTCGTTAGCCACTTCCTCCATGCCAGCCAGACAGGTTGACATAAAGCTACTATCGAGCCGTGGTACGATAATACCAATGGTATTTGTACGCTGCGTCCGCAATTTGCTGGCAAAAGAGTTGCTACGATAATGCATTTTTTTCGCACATTTCTCCACCCGCTTACGGGTTTCAACGTTAATATTCCTGTTGCCCTTTAATGCCCGGCTCACGGTTGATGCCGACAAATTAAGCTCGCTTGCAATATCATATATTGTTGCCTCTTTTTTCACAATTGGTTATTTTGTCGTTTACTGAATTGCAAATATAAAGATTAAAGAATGATTATTGCAACCGATTGCATAAATATTGTATTTTTGTTTCAAAAAAGAATATCATTAACTTTAAATTTGGTATTTTAGTAGCGCGTTTTTAAAGGGAGGAAAACTTAAGATGAAGTATACGTTATTTATTTTATTCATAGCTACATTATTGTCGGTTCAGCCAATCGGTGCAAAGCAATTTGAAAGCTATTCAAATTTACAATTTAACACCTTTTCAACACAACAAGGTTTGTCACAATCGTCGGTTTTGTCAATAACACAAGACCCCAACGGTTTTATATGGATGGGAACTAAAGATGGGCTCAACCGTTTTGATGGTTATAAATTCAGGACATACAAATCAAACCCCGATAATATAAACAGCTTAAGCAATAACGAAGTCATTTTTTTAAGCAGCGACACACTCGGAAATATGTTTATCGGCACCAGGGGGGGTGGTTTAAATTATTTTATTGCCAACGAGAACCGCTTTAAAAAATATAAAAACCTTGATATTGTTGACGGAACTGTAAACTCGGTTTCACAATGCAACGATAAAACAATACTTGTTGGTACCAGCGACGGGCTGTTTAAAGGAACACCCGACTCAACCGAACAATTTGCATATAACTTCACAAACCTCTCAAAAAATTCGGTTTACCTAGCCCCAGACAACAAGCTACTTCCGTACGACAGGCTATCGGTATCGGTAGTCACAACCCAAAAATTAAAAAACCAGAAAGTAATTGTTGGCACTTTCAAAGGCCTGTTTATTTTCGACTCATCCGACTTATCGTTCACACAAGTTGATATTGGTGAATTGAATGATGCCAAAATAACATCGATGGTATGGGACACCGACAGCTTGCTATGGGTTGGAACATCAGAAGGGCTGGCAAAAATAAAGTTTAAAAACAACGGCATCGAAAAAATTAATGTACTTAACAACAACACAAAATGGAATGCCACCAATGCAACATGGGTTGAAAAACTAATACGCGATTCGAACGGCGACATATGGATAGCCACACGCGGGGCGGGTTTAATCATGTGGGATTCTGACAACAACATCCACAACTATTACAACAACCCTTCCCTTTCGAGCAACATTGGCGACAACATTATCAATTCACTTTTAATCGATAATTCCGGTATTTTATGGATTGGCACCGAAAGCCGTGGTGTAGTAACCCTCGACCTGTTCAGAAAAAAATTCAACCACCTTGAAAATTACACAGAAACCGGCCGTAACCTTACAACCAACCTGGTAACAGCCATCACCGGAAACGATAATGAAATATGGGTAGGTTCTGCATACAACGGCCTCGACTATTTAAAGCTAATGCCTGACAACACCATCGAGACCCAGCACTTTGATGAAATCCCTTACAATTCAAATAATACATCGAACGAAATTATTTCACTGCTATATGACAATAATGAAACACTGTGGGTAGGTACTGCTTCAAACTATCTGGTTTCTTTCGATAAGGACCAACAATTTAAATCACATCAAACGGGAAGCTTTGCCTTTGCCTTGCACCAGGACAAGCAAGACGACATTTGGATTGGTACCTGGGGCAAAGGGCTTGGCTACATGCCCAACCCTGATGACGAAATTAAATTTTTCGCTAACCAGCCCCACGATTCACGTTCGTTAAGCGGCGATGTGATATTATCGATTTTTGATGACAACCACGGAAACCTTTGGGTTGGCACAAAGGGACGCGGATTAAATGTTGTTGCCCTTGATGTAATTAAAGAAGGATATAACAACTTTATACGATACGAAAACGACAAACTACTGCACAACGATGTGTATTGTGTATTACAGGACAGCGAAGGTATTATATGGATTGGCACCGGTGGCGGGCTAAACAGAATCAACCTTTACAATGACCGCGAAACATCGCAACACTTTTTTAAAGGACGGGCTGAGTTTGAAGCTTATACCGAAAAAGACGGACTGCCAGCCAACCTGATTTATGGTTTACTGGAAGACAACAACGGCAATATCTGGATTAGTACAACCAAAGGTTTATCAAAATTTGATAAAAAAACAGAAGAGTTTGTTAACTATGATGCAAACGACGGATTGCAAAGCAACGAGTTCCACTCAAACGCTTTCTTCTCACCTAACGGAGAACAAATGTATTTTGGAGGGGTAAATGGCTTAACATTCTTCGATGCCAAAGATATTGCAAGCAACAACAAACCATTCGATGTTGTTATTTCGGGATTAAAAGTACTCAATCAACAAGTGCTCCCGCATAAAAAAATTAAAGGGAAAACCATTCTCGATAAAACCATATCGAACACTAAATCAATTACTTTAAATAACAAACACAAAGATTTTTCAATTGAGTTCTCAGCTTTGCACCTTAACAACCTCGAAGGCGTTCAGTATGCATACCGGCTTATTGGTTTTGATGATGAATGGAGGTACCTGACCGATGGTGAGCACAGCGTAACTTACACCAACCTTTGGGAAGGTGAATACACATTTCAGGTTAAAGCCACAAATGGTGATGGTGTTTGGAACCAGAAACCCACTGAATTAATAATTGATGTAAAACCACCAATATGGAGAAGCATCTGGTTCTACCCGGTTTATCTGCTTATTATTGTTCTTGGGTTGTTACTTTTCCGCAGGTATTCACTCATTAAAGTAACCGAGAAAAACCGCTTGCACATTGAACACATTGAACGCACCAACCTGATAGAGAACACTGAAGCCAAGATGCGCTTCTTTACAAATATTTCGCATGAAATAAGGACCCCCCTAACCCTGATAAGCAACCCGCTTGAAGATGTTATCAACCAGGGCAACATTGATGAGAAATCGAAAAACAACCTGAAACTGGT
>JASMTI010000285.1:0-14808 GCA_041694375.1 Bacteroidales bacterium
CAAACATGAAAATAACAAGGCTTATTATACCAGTTTTATTTCTTATGCTCTATGCTTCAGCGGCAAAGGCATACGAACCTTCAAAGCGTATTTTGTTTATCAATTCATATTCACCTGATTTTCCTACATATGTTCATGTTGAAAAAGCCATTCTTGAAACCGAAAAACAAATGGAAGTTGATATAGACATTGAATTTTTATACGGGAAAGAAATTAACAACCACAACCACTTCAATCTTGCCAAGCACCTGATTATTGAGAAGATACGTCACAGAGATGCTTATGATGCCATCGTAACCATTGATAACCTCGCACTTGATTTTGCTCTTGAAATAAGGGATACCATATTTAAAGAAACACCAATTGTTTTTTGTGGAGTAGAAGATTATAAGCTGATTGAGAAAGCAAAAAAAGAGAAAGGGGTTTCGGGGATAACCGAATTTTGCTCATTTAACGAGACGGTTCAATTGGCCCAAAAACTAAACCCCGACTTAAATGAACTAATTATAATTACAGACAATACAATTACCGGGAAAGCCAACTATAACTTGTTTAAGAATTATTTCAAAGAGCATAACAACTTGTATTACTCGACCTTGAACATTGGAGAAAATACGATTAAAAATACCATTTCGCAGATTAATAATTTTTCAGGAGATAAAGCTATTTTATTAATTTCTGCCTATCGTGATTCTACAGACAATTTTTTTCCATTTTATCAAACACTGAAAAACATTCTTGAAGCAGCCAATATACCTGTTTATCACTTATATGAACATGGCATTGGACAAGGAATCGTGGGTGGAAAACCAATTAGTCATTATCAAATGGCCCGAAAGGCCCTGAACAAAGTTGTAAATTCATCGGATAACGAATTATGGAATGATACCCTGATAACAAATATGCCAGGCGGAAAATACATAGTTGACTACAAGGCGGCTAAACAATTTGGTTTAAACACAGGTGCTATACCCGAAAATACAACGCTCATCAATCAACCATCGTCCACATTTCAAATTGACAAAACAGTCGTTTACTTCATATTAATTTCTATCAGCATCCTCTTTGTTTTTATTCTTTACATGTTTTACACCATGCAAAACCGAAAAAGGATGACATACGAACTTATGACTGCCAAAGAACAAGCCGAAGAGGCCAACCGGTTAAAAACAGCCTTCATAACCAACATGAGCCACGAAATACGCACGCCAATGAACAGTATTGTTGGTTTTTCTTCGCTATTACGCTCAACCGACCTTAACTACGAAACCCGTGGACAATATTGTCAGATTATTGAAGACAACTCCAACCACCTTTTAGCACTGATTAGCGACATTATTGATATTTCTAAAATAGAATCGGGCGACTTTTCTTTCAGGCTTTCAAAAATTTATATTCTCCCCCTGCTTAAAACAATGACCCTTGAATTTGAACAAAAAATTGAAAAACTAAAAAAAGACATCAAACTTGAATTAAAAACTGACATTCCGGAAAACCTCCATATCGTCTCAGATAAAGTTCGTATCACACAACTATTAACTAATTTATTAAGCAACGCAGTTAAGTATACAACCGAGGGCAAAATAACTTTAGGCTGTTCAACAAAGAACAATGACCTATTGGTTTTTGTAAAAGATACCGGCATAGGTATATCTGGAAATTATATCAACAAAATTTTCGACCGGTTTGTACGTGAGGAAGACGCAAAAAAAGTGTACGATGGAACCGGGCTTGGCTTAGCAATTGCTAAAAGTATTGTAAAAAAATTTAACGGGAAAATATGGCTGGAAAGTGAAAAAGGCAAGGGCACGACATTTTATTTCACCCACCCGCTATCATGATTCTAACAGCTTAACAATGGCGGTCTTCAAAAACATATTCAGCTCTTCATATGATTTCTTCATGTCGTTTTTGGAGAAAAAAGAACTTAAAGCAAGAAGGGCCCGTTTGCTCGCAGGCCTCTCCGGAAATGTCCTCGAAATTGGAGTGGGAACGGGGGTCAATTTTAAACACTACAATCAGAACACAAAGGTTACCGGAATTGAACCCTCACCTTACATGATGGTTCATGCCGATAAAAAAAGAGATTTATTGTTATTCCCCGATCGCATCACCTTGCACAATATTGGTTGTGGCACATCAGAAATGGAACAACTCATTGAACCCGGGTCATTAGATGCTGTTGTATGTACACTCGTTCTTTGTACTATCCCCGATCCGCAGGCAGCCATCAATAATTTCATAAAATGGCTCAAACCCGGCGGCCGTCTTTTAATTCTCGAACACATACGTTCACATAATCATAAAAAAGCCAGATTTCAGGATAAAATTAATCCACTTTGGGAAAAAATTGCTGATGGGTGCCAGTTAAACAGGGCCACAGATAAAATGCTGGTCAATTCAGCATTTGAATTACTACGTGAAGAACGTTTCAGGCTGGGAATACCTTTTTACGAAGCAGAATATATTAAGCCCGATATCACTGTTTAAGTTGCAACTTCATCACCAATCAACAGGCGTCTTGCCATTTTCTTTCAAATATTCATTTGCCCTGCTAAAATGATGGTTCCCAAAAAAACCACGCGATGCCGACAACGGAGATGGATGAACAGATTCCAATACCAGATGTTTCGATTTGTCAATTACCTGCCCTTTACGCTGTGCATAAGCCCCCCAAAGCAAAAAAACTATATTTTCTTTTTGCTCCGAAACAGCTTTTATCGCTGCATCGGTAAAACGCTCCCAGCCTTTTCCCTGGTGCGACCCGGCCTGATGTGAACGAACGGTTAATGTTGCATTGAGCAGCAATACCCCTTGCTTTGCCCAACGAGACAAATCACCACTTTTAGGAACCGGATGGCCCAAATCACTTTCAATTTCTTTAAATATATTTTTTAATGAAGGGGGAAACTGCATCCCATCACGTACCGAAAAACATAAACCATGAGCCTGTCCGGGACCATGATACGGATCCTGCCCAATAATGACAACTTTTACATTTTCAAATGGACATAAATCAAAAGCATTAAATATTTCTTTTGCAGGAGGGAAAATTTGCCTGGCCCGAAATTCATGCCTCACAAAGTCGGTTAACTGTTCAAAATAAGGTTGTTCAAACTCTTGGTTTAAAACCTCTTTCCATCCATTTTCAATTTTCACGTCCATGACCAATTAATTTTGTTAATAAAAATACAATCATCAGCCTTAACTCAAAAAAAAATGCAAGAATTAATGCAACAAGTAAATTATTAATGAATCATTTTCTTTGAAATTAAAAACAAGAAAGAAGCAATTACAGTACACATCAGCATAACTATTGCCATAGGAACAATGGTGCCGGTATGAAATATGGCAACAAGAGACCCAATGATCCCACTAAAGGCAAACCTTACCACGCCAATTACAGCATTGGCCGAACCTGAAATATTTGGAAAATAATTTATAATAATAGAAGTGCCATTTGCAAATATTAAACCTAAACTACCTACATACAGCACTATTGAAACAAATACCGGCCATAGTTCAGGGGTTGAACGAGTAGCCATAACAACCAACATAACACCTGCCAGAAGCTGTAAAGTAAGACCGGCCTGTAATATCTTAATCGGTTCAACATGCTTTACCAGCCTGTAATTTAAAAGGGTAAGTAAAACATTCAAAAGTACATTGGCACTAAAAAACAAAGGAAAATGATTTACATCAACCTTAAAGTAATCGATATACAAAAAAGAAGCCCCGGTTAGGAAAGTAAACATCCCGGCTACTGCAAAACTCAAACTTAGTATCATTAAAATAATTTTCCATGAACTAAACACCATTTTATAAGATGTGAAAAATTGATTGAATGAAATTCTATTTGAAATTAAAGATGCTTCCCTCGATTCAGGCATAAACAATAAAAAAGATACAAAAGCCGCAGATGAAACCACGAACATAAAAAAGAAAATAGATTCCCACCCCAGATTAACCAGAAGCAATGTTCCAACAACAGGGGCAATTAAAGGGGCAATCATCATAATCATGCCTATCAAGGACGACAACCTTGCAACATCACGCCCCTCAAACCAATCACGCACAAAGGCCATATTTACAACCGATGCAGCACCACCACCTATTGCCTGAAGCAAACGAAGCCCCCATAAAAATTGCACACTTGGGGCAAAAACAGCCAATAAGCTGGAAGAAGCAAATAAAAGCATACCGCCCAAAGCAATTTTTTTACGACCAAACGCCTCAGAAAGAGGCCCGCCAAATAACTGACCAACAGCTACACCAATAAAATAAATTGTGAGCGTTATTTCAAAAAGGTTAATGGGTTGTCCGAAATCTTTAGCCATGGCTGGAAGCGCTGGCATGTATGTATCAGTTGCAAAAGGCGAAAGTGAAGTTAACAAAGCAAGCAATAACGTAACCTGGCCTACGAAAAATTTATTATCCCTCGAAATTAAAAATCTTTTAGTCATGAATATTTTCTTCTGAACCAATAAAAAAATCAATAGCAGCAGATAAACTGAAAACAAAAAAAGCCCAATTCGCTATATAAGCAAATTGAGCTTTTAATTCTGTCGGGGCACCAGGATTCGAACCTGGGACCCCCTGGTCCCAAACCAGGTACACTACCGGACTGTGCTATACCCCGAAATATAATTTCAATACTTTGCCGGTGAACGTTGATCGTTGTGGGTTCTTAAATAAGACCCTCCCGATCCATCGGGATACACTACCGGACTGTGCTATACCCCGAAATATATAAATTAAGCATTTTAGAGATCAGCGGAGAGAGGGGGATTCGAACCCCCGGTACAGTGTTACCCGTACGCCGGTTTAGCAAACCGGTGGTTTCAGCCACTCACCCACCTCTCCGGTAAATTGAATGCTCAATTAATTTTCAAACAATACAAAAAAAGAACTAAACCATTTGAAAGCTGTATCTGTGCCGTTCCTCAAATGTGCGTGCAAATATAAATCGTTTCCTTGCTTTTGCAAAATAAAAACTAAAAAAAAGATATTTTTTTAATTAAGTTCACCTATGACACTCATTTTCTGACTTTTAAGTAACCAAACTTGTTCATTCAAACCAACAGTTAAATTTTTTTAATACAAAATAACCTTATAACAATTTGAATATGCACCATTTAAGTAAAACATGAAAAAATAAATGCTTTGTATTGCCCGTAAAACTTGCATATCTGAAAACGGAGGTGTAAATTTGAATTGAAAATACAGACGTTCTTAGAAAGCGACATAAAATTTAACCGCATTATTTTCCTGTTCTTGGTAAACTCAACACTATAACTAGAACCGAGCAAGCTTTTGGATGTAATGACAGGCCTTGTAGTCCGCCAGCTGGCGGATGAGCAGCACAGCTGCCGGTGGAAGTCAGATCATCCAGGCACTCAAATCCTGTTAACCGGGGTTTTACGCAATCAGGATAATGCGGTTTTTTCTTTCTAAAAAACACATTCCAACCTGCTGCGATATTCATTCTTCAACAAATATTCCTATTTTTATAGAATAAACTTAAAAGCTTACTTTCAACATGCCCGATAATTCAAAAAAGAAAAGCCCCTTAAGCATCTATATTGTTTCAGGCGGACGATGCTTGGCAGCCCACACAATGGTACGTTCACTGCTTGTACAATACCCCGATAACAAAATTTCAGTTCGTGTTTTCCCTGAATTCACAGGAGATAATATTGATGAAATTATCACGAAAGCCAAGAAGCAAAAAACCATTATTGTACACACCCTTGTGAGGCCAAAAGTTCGAGACCTTTTAATTAACGAATGCCAAAAAAACAACATCAAGCAAGTTGATTACATGGGGCCATTGGCAAACTACCTCGATGAAGAAGGTTTAAAATCAATAAACGAACCAGGTTTGTTCCGAAAAATCAATGCCCCCTATTACGAACGTATCGAAGCAATGGAATACACCATGAACCACGATGACGGGATGAACCCTGAACGGTTAAAATTTGCTGACATTATTCTTACAGGCGTATCACGCGCAGGTAAAACCCCGCTAAGTGTTTACATGTCGATGTTTGGATGGAAAGTTGCCAACGTGCCACTGATTTTAGGAATTGAACCACCAAAAGAACTTTATGAAGTTGACCCTAAGCGGGTATTCGGTTTACGAATTTCTTCAACATACCTCATTCCTCAGCGTGCTAAAAGAATGGTATCTATTAATCAGGAAGAAACATCATATACCGATAAAAAAACAGTCAACAAGGAAATTTCTTTTGCCAATTCGGTTTTTGAAAAAGGAAATTTCACAATCATTAATGTAACCAATAAACCCATTGAATCAAGTGCAAACGAGATAACCGGAATCATTACGGACCGTTTTGGGTTTAATAAACAGAAAATTAACACCATTGATTATTGATTTTGGCTTAATAATTGCTAAAACATGTACCTTAGAAACAAGATCACAAGATTTTTTGTTATAATTGTAAAAAAGCAACATCTAATTTTTAAACACTTGAAACACATTGCCTTTTTCGACATTGATAAAACCATTTTGAGTATTAATAGTGGTGAAGCTTTGGTGAAACAAGCATATCGGAGGAATTTCATTAACACTATTGGTTTTATTAAAGCTGTATATGCAGCTATCCAATATAAGTTTTCATTGAGAGACACCCACCATATTATCCATAAAATGGGTAGTTGGCTGAACGGGGTATCCGAAGAGAAACTCATTAAACTAACCAAAGATATTTTTCACGAAGACATCATCCCTAATATACGGCCCCATATTATTGAAGAAATTCAAAAACTGAAAGCTGACGGAACACAAGTAGTAATTCTCTCTTCTGCGATTAAATGGGTATGTCAGCCAATTGGCAGCCACCTGAAAGTTGATGATGTAATATGTACTGAACTTGAAGTAAAAAACGGTACATTAACAGGCAACCCCATCGGGAATTATTGTTTCAGGACTGAAAAGTTGAACCGCCTGAAAGATTTCTGCAAAAGAATGAATTTTGAATTAAAAAATGCCGCTTATTACGCCGATTCAATTGACGACCTACCTGCCCTGGAAGAGGTTGGTTTCCCAGTGTGCGTTACCCCCGATAAAAAACTCGGTAAAATTGCTCAAATCCGGGGCTGGACAATCCAAAAATGGTAATTTATTTGATGGGTACTTGCCGCTCAAATTCAACTTCTAACGACATAAATGTTTCGGTACGGGCAATGCCGTCAATTTTTTGAAACTCCTCGTCAATTATCCGCTTAAAGTGCTTATTTGTTTTGGTCATTATTTTAACAAAAATGGCATATTTCCCTGTTGTATAATGGCATTCAATGATCTCAGGTATCTTACTCAATTCTTCAACAACATGCTTATGAAAACTCGCCTTTTCTAAATATATCCCCATGAACGCACATGTGTTGTACCCCATTTTTTCGGGGCTTACAATAAATTCCGACCCGCTTACTACACCAATATTCAACAACCGTTGTACACGCTGATGAATAGCTGCGCCCGAAACGCCACACTCGCGGGCGACTTCTAAAAATGGAATTCTTGCATTTTTTGTGATCAGCTTTAATATTTTCTGATCAAGTTCATCAATGCTTTTATACTGTTCTTCAATGGGTTCGTTCATGATTATAAGCTACTGTTGTGTTTATAAATTGTAAGCTAAATGTACAAAAAAACTTCAAACAATAAATTTTTCTTAGGAATTTGTTACTTTGCCTGTAAAATTTTAACCATGGAATATTCATTAAATAATAGTAACGGCAATTATCAAAAAGTTGAAAAATACGATGCCAAAACCACCGAAGAGTTATCAAACCACTATCAATCAATCATCAAGCTACTGGGTGAAGACGCACAACGTGAAGGGCTTGAAAAAACACCTTTAAGGGTAGCCAAAGCTATGCAATTTCTCCTCCAGGGATACGAAATAAACCCTGAAGAGATACTAAAATCAGCCATGTTCAGCGAAGAATACCGCCAAATGGTAGTTGTAAAAGATATTGAGCTTTTTTCGATGTGCGAGCACCACATGTTGCCTTTTATCGGGAAGGCCCATGTTGCCTATATCCCTAATGGAAAAATAACAGGGCTCAGTAAAATTGCCCGGGTGGTAGAAGCTTTCTCCCGCAGGCTTCAAGTTCAGGAACGGCTTACCACTCAAATAAAAGATTGCATACAAACAACACTTGAGCCACTTGGCGTAGCTGTTGTTATTGAAGCACAACACCTGTGCATGCAAATGCGCGGCGTACAAAAACAGCATTCGGTTACCACAACATCTGATTTTACCGGTGCTTTTAACCGTGTTGCAACTCGTGAAGAGTTTTTAAGGATTATAAGCAGCAATCTGCACTAACAACCGATTTATATAAAACATACAAACCCAATGTTCGAACATTCGCGCATATTGGCACTTTATACCAGTTTTTTGGCCATACATTAAGCTATTATTGCAGAAGTTCTATTTTTGCCATTCGAAAAAAAACAATAATCTATGAATGCATTTGTTTTTCCGGGCCAGGGAGCCCAGTACCCGGGTATGGGTAAAGACCTTTACGAGAATTCTGATATCGCCCGCGGGATGTTTGATAAAGCCAATGAGATACTTGGTTTCGAGATAACCAAAATAATGTTTGAGGGAAGTGCCGACGAGCTAAAAGAAACCAAAGTAACACAGCCGGCCATTTTTCTGCATTCTGTTATTTTATCAAAAGTACTTGGCGAAAAATTTAAGCCCGATATGACAGCCGGTCATTCTTTGGGTGAATTTTCGGCACTGGTTTCAGCCGGGGCCTTATCGTTTGAAGATGGCCTCAAACTAGTATCCCAACGTGCTATGGCCATGCAGAAAGCATGTGAAAACGAACCTTCAACAATGGCAGCCATTGTTGGCCTTGATGATGAGACCGTAGAACAAGTTTGCAACGAAACCCATGGCATTGTTGTAGCTGCTAATTACAACTGCCCTGGACAGTTGGTAATTTCAGGGGCAGTTGAAGCCGTTGAAGCTGCCTGCGAATCGCTTAAAGAAAAAGGCGCTAAACGCGCATTGATACTCCCGGTAGGCGGAGCTTTTCACTCACCACTTATGGAACCCGCACGTGAAGAACTGGCAGCTGCAATTGAAGCAACCAACATAAACAAGCCCGTTTGCCCGGTATACCAAAATGCAGATGCCAAACCCCATACCGACCCATCAGAAATTAAACAAAACCTGATTTCACAACTTACAGCCCCGGTACGCTGGACACAAACCGTGAAAAATATGATTGCCGATGGCGCTGACTCATTTACCGAACTTGGTCCCGGAAAAGTTCTTCAGGGACTTGTAATGAAGGTTGACAGAAATGTTGAACGAAATGGTTATGATAAACTACCGGAATAAATAATCTAAAAAACGCCTTCATTTATCAAATATGGAGGCGTTTTTTTTTTCAACTCATTGCGGCATAGAAATATTATTCTACAGAATTTATTTCTTTTTTGAATACACCCACAACATCAAATATTCCGTTATCGACCAATGCATCAAACTCTTGTTTTGAGGGCGAAATTAAGTAATGCTCCTTTCCGGCATCAATGGTATCAACTTGCACAAAACGCGAAAGGATGCCGACCGACCGCTCATCGGGGTTCAACATATACACAGCGAGCTTATCATCATAAAAGCACCCCATATAAACAGAATAATATATCGAATCTTTAAATGACACAAAATATCTGTCTTTGTAATACCGAATGGTAACTTCATCATCAGCAGCATTTTTCTTTGTTATGTTGTAAGGCTCGCCCATCACGTTTATCCAATCCTCATATATTTTAATCTGAAAAGCACTATCGGCATAAACACCTTGCAATTCCTCCGACATAGACTTAACACGTACCCCCCGCTGCGGATTAGGCTCACTAAAATATACCTGTCCACAGGAAGAAAAAAACAACAACACCATAATAAAAAATAAGTTCTTCATATTTATTTACTTTTGAGAAATAAGAACTTTTCGTTCACGCCCGTCCATTAATATTTCAAGTGGTTCTTCAAATCGCAGATGCTTAACAAAATTTGTTTTTTCAACCACTTTCACACTTTTCAGCAAGTCGATATTTACATAAGAATCAACCGAGTCGTATGGCACCGAATAATAACCAACATTCATGGATGTTACGTTATGAAAGAAATGCGACCCCAGCGAGGCATCTAAAGGAAAATCTTCAAGCCCCATTTCAACAATCACCTTGGCCTTTGATATTTGTGACCAAACAACAGGTATGCCGGTAAACGGATCGCGCGAGCCCCAACGCCCGGGGCCAATTAAGATATAATCGCGCTTTTCATCGGCCATTTTCTCATTCAAGGCCCCAAGTTCCCGGGCAATTTCCCTGGTACGTGTCCGGTCAAACGAGGCAATATCAACATAAACTACATCACAGATATCATGGTTAATACCATTGCCCATTCCGGCAGTTGCGTACATTAATGTTTTAGACTTCTCTGCCTTTCCAATATCAACTGTTACCATCTCCTCTTTACGGATTAAAGGTTTAATTTGCAACAGGTAAAGTGTGGGCAAGCCATTATCGGGGGTATTTTCAAGATCGACGGTATATTCAAGCTCAACAGGTACGCCCATTGCTTCTTTAAACAAATTCAACAACAAATGCAATGAATCGGCAAGTGGAAAATATCGGTATTTCAGGATATTCGAAAAATCAACAACTTTCACCCCCCTTGCACCTGTGCCGGGTACCAGGATATCATTTTCCATATCGAAAGTTGATGCACAATAAGTAAGTGTGCCATCTTTATCGGCTTCCTTAACTGAATATTTCTCAATGGTAGCCATTTCGCCTTCTTCTTTCAAATCAAATTCAGTGCGCGACATGTCAATCGCATAAAACTCTTTTTGTGAGTCGCGCATCTGGTCGCTAACCGATGATGGATTTATTTTTGGGAACCTCGGGCAAAAACGGTACGATTTTTCCCCGCCCACAACATACATACCCAAACCAATTCCGGCAACAGCAAAACCATCGGCCGGCTCCATATACGAAACCGGATAATAATTATACGATTGTGCAATACCACTAACATGGGGATAATACCGGTTATTAAACTCATGACCAACAACTTCCTGAATTATAACCGCCATCTTTTCTTCTTCGATCTTGTAATTAACCGCATTAAAATAAGAGCGGGCTGTTTTTTCAAAAGTAGAAGCATAAACCAACTTTATTGCCTCCCGAAGTTGTTTTTGCCGAACATTAATATCGGGATGGTTATTTGGAAGCAAATAAGTACTGTATACCCCGGCAAAGGGCTGTAAAAGGGAGTCTTCAAACAACCCGGACGACCGGACAGCCAGCGGCCTTTTCATATTCACAAGGTACAAAAACAATTTCTCGTTAAGCGCCTCGCTTACTTTTCCGTTCAAGAACAGCTCGCTGATGTTATCGTAATTATGCTGGACAATGATTTTATTATACAAATCGTTAGCCTCAACAAAAGAATCAAACTCAAGCGCACCTATAACAGCTGTAGCCGGGATACGGATATTAACATCGGGGATAATCTTTTTAAAATCGATATTTTCTATAAAATTTGAAATAAAGGCAAGCCCCCTTCCCTTACCTCCCAACGAACCCTTTGATAGCCGGATGATGTAGCGGTTATCTTTTACCAATGTGGGGTCGAAATTCACGATCCGTCCTCTCAACTGCTGCATTTTAACTTTCTCAAATACCTTGAGAATAAACTCCCGCACATCTTTTTTTTGTTCAAACTCATCGGCCTGTCGTACTTTAAGTAATTCGGCCATATTGATTTCGCCACGGGCCATCAACCATTTCGAAAATTCATTACGTGATGCATGATAAAGAATCGACTCAATTGGAACCTTCTTCATCAGCTCCTGAAACTCGTGCAACGAATGCGCATCAGCAACCTTACGCCCATCAGGCATCAAAAACTCAAAGTTGCCAAATCCTAAACGGCGGTATATAAACCGTTGTATATCTTTCGATAAACTATCGGAATCTTTATCTATAAAATCAGCACCAATTTTGCTGGCCCTTTTTTCATTCTTTTTATCGTGCGACTGTAACAACAAAGGCACTTTAAAATGGAGTATCGAGTTTACATAGTTCAATAAATCTACCCCGGCGTTGTTATCGTCACGCCCGGCCCTTGAAAATTTCACATCGCTAATAACACATAGCAGGTTATCTTTGTAATGGTCGATAACCGAAACAGCATCTTCGTAGTTGCTAACCAAAAGTATTTTGGGCCTTGCCCGCATTTTCAAAATCATGTGCAGCTCATCCGTCGAATCGTCTGACACCAGGTTTTGAGTTTGCAACATAACGTTTGTATATAACAAGGGGAGATACCGCGAATAGTATTTCACAGAATCCTCAACCAGCAAAATAATACGCACATTTCCTACAATCACATCACGCTGAACATTTTTTTTGTCCTCGATATATTTTATCATGGCCAGAAAGATGCTGGTGTTACCATTCCACACAAAAACCCTGTCGATGTAATGAAGGGGCTCTGAGGTCTCGGTAAAATAAGTAAGGTCGTAATTATTGTTAACAAGCAGAAGAATCGGTAACCTTGGCTTGACATGATTAATGCTACGCGCAATATCGAGAGGTGCCTGCCTGTCAATACCAGCCATAATTATCACCATATCGAAGTGCCTGGTTTTAAGGGCATCAAGCGCTTCTTGTTGTGTGTTCACACTTGTAAAACGGGGGGCTGAGTACAAGTTGAGCTGTAGGTACTCGCCAAATATTTTATCGGAAAACTGACCTTCACGAACAATCGAATAAGCATCGTATTTTGTGGCAACCAGTAAAATCTCCTTTACCTTGGTTGGCATCAATTCCTGAAAAATATCGCGGTCGTTTTTTCGTTTTTCGTATACCGAAGAGAGATTAACACTTTCAATATCAACCATAGCACATTTTTTGATCTGAAATCACTAAAGTACTAAAATTAAAAGTGCAAATCACCGATTAAAATCATAAAAAAACAGGAACTGTAAAGAACAGCCCCTGCCATGTTATCTAATAATTACTAATGATTAATGTTCTGAAAGGTACTTCGCAACGCCCACCGAAGAGGCATCCATTGCATCATCCCCCTCTTTCCAGTTTGCCGGGCAAACTTCTCCATTTTCCTCAAAATGCTGTAAAGCGTCAACCATGCGCAATGCCTCATCAACACTACGACCAAGTGGCATATCGTTGATTAATGAATGACGAACAACTCCATCTTTATCAATCAGAAACAATCCACGGTAAGCTACAGGCTCACCTTCAAAAACAGCTTCGCCATCGTCGTTATAATTATACTCCCCTGCCAAAACATCATAATTCATTGATATGGTTTTAGATATATCGGCCACAATCGGGAATTTTACGCCTTTAATCCCACCGTTGTTCTTTTCGGTATTTAACCATGCCCAGTGTGAAAACTCTGAATCGGTTGAACAACCAACAACAGCTACCCCCCGCTTTTCAAACGCTTCAATTTTATTCTGAAACGCAATAATTTCGGTCGGACAAACAAAAGTGAAATCTTTTGGGTAAAAGAAGAACAATACATACTTATCTCCTTCGTACTGTTTCAACGAAAAATTTTCAACAATGTCGTTTCCGTTAACAACGGCCGGTGCATTAAATTCAGGTGCTTTTTTTCCTACTAAACTCATATTATCTTGATTTTTAGGTTTATATATTATATTCTTTTCATATTTGTAATGATTACAAATTAAAGCAAAATAATTCAACAAAAAAACAATCACCCAATACTTTTCGGACTATTTTATCTTATATGTTCTATGTGATTGTTTTTATGGTTTTTACAAAGTTTAAATTTCTGTTAATTACCACATTTGATTAACAATCCGCTTTATGCCTTTCTTATTAAATATCTTTTTGTATTTTTGTAATCATTACATTTAGGCTACATGGAACAATTTAAACTACATTTGGAACAACACGGTATAAGACCATCGCTTCAACGTATGATGATTTATAAATACTTGTACAATAACCACAACCATCCCACAGCCGACGATATTTATACAGCACTGGCACCATCAATACCAACCTTATCGAAAACAACAGTTTACAATACATTAAAGTTGTTTGTGCATAACGGCGTTGCCATCACACTCAACATTGAGGGCAATGAATTACGCTACGATTCCGACACCTCGGTGCACGGGCATTTCAAATGTAAAGGTTGTGGGAATTTGTTCGACATCAGAATCAGCAAAGCTCCGGAAATAGAAGGAATTGATGGATTTCAGGTTGATGAATACCAAATTAATTTGAAGGGGTATTGTAAAATTTGCAAGGTTGAAAAATAGATTTTTTTGAAGATGTGTAAATCACAGGTTATTGTTACCTAATTGTTGTAACACGTTGTTTTTTCAGTCTATAGTTTAACATCATAATACCTTTGTTACAACAATGGTTGCCGATAAACTCTTTTCAGTAAGATCGGTACTAATACCTTTTGCGTTTACTTCAATTTTTTTACCGGTTCGTTTAATAGTTCCCGATTGTGCAACAAAACCTTCGCTCCCAACGACAGCGCCGAAATCCAGCATTACTGAACTTTCATTGGGAACGATATTGGTAGTTGTTCCATCATCGCCAACGCCAATAACTGTTAGTAAAAATCCATCTCCGGCAGTACCCGCTGCAGCGATTGTCCCAAAACTCAGAATTAGTGAGTTTTGCTCAGCTCCGGTATACGTTACCCCATCGTAAGTCATTGTAAAACTTCCCGTTGT
>JASMTI010000286.1:0-4030 GCA_041694375.1 Bacteroidales bacterium
AAAATGGATATGCCTGAAATGTTTTATCCCTTCAACCATATAACACATATAAGGGAATATAAGTGTTTCTTAAATGAACTTATAATCCTTATATAGTAAAAAATTGACTTTAATAGGCAGACTGAAACTGGTCGAGGAACCTCACATCGTTTTCGAAGAACAAGCGAAGGTCTTTCACCCCGTATTTGAGCATGGCAATGCGTTCAACGCCCATACCAAATGCAAACCCGGTATATTTTTGGTTGTCGATGCCACATAATTCAAGCACGTTGGGGTCGACCATGCCGCAGCCCATAATTTCGAGCCAACCGGTATATTTACAAACATTACATCCTTTTCCGCCACAAATCGAACAGCTCACATCCATTTCGGCCGATGGCTCGGTAAATGGGAAGTAAGATGGGCGCAGGCGGATATCGGTCTTCTCTCCAAAAAGCTCGCGTGCGAAATACAGCAGGGTTTGTTTCAGGTCGGCAAACGATACATTTTCATCAACATACAAACCTTCAATTTGATGAAAAATACAATGCGCACGTGCCGATATAGCCTCGTTACGAAAAACGCGCCCCGGGAAAATAGCCCTGATGGGCGGTTGTGTTTTTTCCATCATCCGCACCTGCACACTCGAGGTGTGGGTACGCAACAAAATATCGGGGTCTTTTTCAATAAAGAATGTATCCTGCATATCCCGTGCAGGGTGCTCGGGCGGGAAATTCAACGCCGAAAACACATGCCAGTCGTCTTCAATCTCAGGCCCTTCGGCAACAATAAAACCAAGCCGTGCAAAAATATCGATAATCTGGTTACGCACAACAGCCAGCGGGTGGCGTGAGCCCAGTTTCATGGGCTCGCCCGGCAGGGTAAGGTCGGCACCCTGTGATCCGGTATTTTTTTCAGCAAACGATTCCTTAAGGTTGTTAATTTTATCCTGCGCAAAAGCCTTCAGGTCGTTAATAGCAGCGCCCATTGCTTTTTTCTGGTCGGCAGGTACGTTCTTAAACTCACCAAACAACTGTGGGATCAACCCCTTTTTGCTGAGGTACTTTATACGCAACTCTTCGGCTTCCTCTTTCGTTTGGGCCGTAATGGCCTCAATCTCTTCCCTTAAGGCTTTGATTTTATCTATCATTGCTGAATAATTTTATCCTAAAAAATAGTATTCCGCTGCATTTCAAAGAAACACAAAAGCAGAACAAAGCGCAAAATTAACAGAAAAACTGAAACAAGTAAATCCAAACGGGTAAAACATAAGTTACAACCGTAAAGACGCGAAGGCGCAAAGGGATTTAAAAAACAAACAACACCATCTCTGCGACCTCCAGCGTTCTCTAATGTGAATCCACCAAACAACATAATAGCACCATGCTATCTTGAAGTTGTCAAGAATTTTCATTGATTATGAAAAACAATCATGCAACCTGCAACAAAAAAATATTTGGCTAAAGCCCTAAAACAAGGAGCTAAATCATCTCATCCCCGGGCTAAAGCGCCGGGGCAATTGAATCGCTCACACTAAGATATCAGCAGGGTGAGAATTTTTAGCCCCATCAGCATATATGGAAATTTTCCATTCATCGAAGTTTTACAGAAGCATTTAAGCCATGTGAAAACTTAGCCATCTTTCCGTTAGTTGAAACTAACGGAAATTCATATCCGGAACTCCGATGCCGCTCATGTGCCATTATTGAAACCATACCTTTTTATCGAAACATATAACAAATAAAACATCCGTGAAAATCCGTGTGAATCTGTGGAAAAGATTGCTTTTTCAACATGTCACCCTGAACATGCCAAAAGGTCTCAGTTGGAACAGGGAGTAAGCATCATCTGAGATTTCTCTCCCGATGAAAAAATCGGGATCGAAATGACACGACAGGGAGATAGCGACAATGTTGGTGCACTCTTAACCTTGATCATGTGTCATTCCGAGGGAAGCAGAGCGACGAGGAATCTCCGTTTAAACAAAGCACAAGCATCATCTGAGATTTCTCCTCCTACCGTCGTCGAAATGACACAATACTCATAGCCGGCAACACCCCGCAACAACGAAGCGTTTTGTCCTCCCCCTCGGGGAGGATATAGGAGGGGCTTGAAGGATTAGGAGGGGCTCTTTTCTATTCAAATTGACCAACCACCGGCATGATGTTCATAATTACTGTATCCCTGTTCTCTGTATAGTCAGTAGAACAACCATTAGAGTCAGTTATATTCGTAACATTAAAATCCACTTCTACTTGTTCGCCCGGGATATTTTTCACCCTTGCCGTGATGGTTATAAGGTCGTCTGCTGCTGGTATGCTGCTGAAGGTACCCGATGAACTTAAGATGTCTTCGTTATAAGAACTATTTCCTGTCGCATTTACGCTATCAACAACAAAGCCGGCTACACCATTAGCATCAGAAAAATCGAAATCAAAACTCCAGTCTGTTGTTGGTGCATTGCTTTGAACCTGAAATTGTATTTCAGAAGAACCAGCATTATAGGGACCATCGTTGTTGGGTTCAAATCCCAGACTTGGATCGAGTTGCGGGCATTCGTTGTCGGGGGTTAGTTGGGTGACAGTTGCCGAGAGTGGATTCTCTACAGTAATATCAAAATTACAGGTAGAAGAATTTCCGCCTCCATCGGTGGCTGTCCAGGTAACGGTTGTAGTGCCTACCGGAAACGACTGCCCGCTGAGAGTGTTTCCTCCTCCGTTGTAATTATGTGTTATTGATGCAACCACACAATTATCCGTAGCAGATGCATCTAGGCTGTTGCCAACTACTTCGTATGTACAGCCGGTGTTATTTGCATCAAAAGTCTGGTTGGCAGGGCATGTAATAACAGGAGCATCGTTATCTTCGGCACTAACCGAAAGAACTGATGGATCACTTGTACCACAATCGTTTTCAGCAACAACGCTGATATCTCCACCACTTGAGCCTGTACTTACAGTTATTTCAGTTGTGCCTTGCCCGGCAGTAATATTCCATCCTGTAGGTACGGTCCATGTATAACTTGTAACTCCCGACAAAGGATCAATGCTGTAGGTTTCACCTGTGGCTCCGGGGCAAGGAGTAGTATTACCTGTAATTGGGCCGGGTTGGGGAGGGGCAGTACAAATGTTTACCGTGTAATCTTCCACTTCACCTGTAAATCCTGTTTCGCATGAGGATGGAGCACTGCCTCTTTTTGCAGAAATACGCAAGCGTGTTTCTCCCAATTGGGCACTTGAAGGCACATCAATATCTATATCTACTGGGTTGGGTGCTATAGTACCACCTTGTTTATTAACAATTCCTATATTAAAAGATTCACCTGCATCGTCAAAACTTCCATTTTTGTTCCAGTCAACCCACCCAACAACATATACATTGTAGTTGCTATTTTGCCCAAGAGTAAGATTTACCGATAAGTTGTTATTGTTGCTTTCTCTCACTAATGTGGTAGATGTGCCAGTAAAATCACTGTATGCAACATTTACCGCTGTTCCGGTATTATTTATATTTACAAAGTTAACGCTGTTGATGCCAATATTTGCAGCACTTCCTGATGAAGGGCAATAATCCGGAACTGACGATGTTCCTGATACCGTAACATTTGTAGATGTTCCTCCTCCTGTGTTGGTTATGTTGCCAGAGAAATCATTGTCGGCTGATGACGGTTCAAACCTTACCCATATTGTTGTTGCACTTAGCGTTGTTCCTGTATAGTCAACAGAAACACTTCCTGAGTAACCACTATTTTCAGATAAGGACACCTGGAATACAAAAGGTTGATTGGATGTAATCGTTATTGTTCCATCGGCACTTAATTCAATACCTGATAAGGAATATGATATTGGAGCTGATATGTTCCCAAATTCTGTGTAGCCAAATTCAATATTAGTGGGGGTTGCAATTAAAGTGGGGGTAGGTTCAGTCCAAGATATTGATACCTGACCATTTGCTCCTGAACCGCCTGTTAGTATAGTGTTCCCATTTTGAGTTTTTAAAGCACCACCACCTCCTCCTCCGGGGGTTCCTCCTGATGAACCGTTACCTTGAT
>JASMTI010000287.1:0-17027 GCA_041694375.1 Bacteroidales bacterium
AACAGTGTTAGGCCGCTGCCTGCACCAACAATTGCCAGCCTTAGCGAAGTAACAGCTTCGTACACCACCAAAAGTCTTATTGCACTTAACGACCAGCTTTTGCCCGAACATTCTAACGATCATACATGGCCCTACTATCATTGGTGGCCCCGTAACAACCAATGGGAGTGGGTACAGTACGATTTTGAGGATGCTGAAGAAATTTCCAAAGTCAAAGTTTATTGGTACGACGATAGCCCTTTTGGAGGCTGCCGTATTCCGGATGATTGGGAGATTCAGTATTTAGCAGGAAAACAATGGGAGCCGGTAAAGGCTGATGACAACTATCTTACTTCGAAAGATGAATGGAACGAAGTGAATTTTGCGCCGGTTAAAACCAAGGCACTTCGCTTAATGGTAAAATTGCCCAAAATTCATTCTGCAGGAATACATGAGTGGATTGTTGAATAGAAATAACATGATAAACAAATAAAAAGCTACAAGAATGAACCGTTTTTTTAATGCAAATTTCATAGTATTTACATTTATTATTCTCACTTTTTCATTTAATCAGGCCGGTGCGCAGGGTAACGAGACTGCAAGCCATGAAATGCTCAAGGCAGGGTTTTCATCTTTTGAAACACCAACTATCGGGGTTGAACTGGTTAATTCGTCGCAAACAGCAGCTAAACTCACGGCAGCAAAAACATCCTTCGATTTTACACCAAACGACAGGCTCGAAAATCGTTCTTCCAAAGGATATTACCATCTTGGTGACATCAACCTGCGGGTTCGTAGTACCGGACAAAGCGAGTGGATAGATTTTTCGTCGGCTGAAAGAAGACAGGCTGTTGAAAAAATCGAGCAGGGAAATGCATCGGTGCTGACTGCAGCAAATCTGAAAAATTTGCTGCCCGACGTGTTCCCACTTGAAATTTTACGCGAATGGCGCAAAGTTGACGACCACTTGGCCTTGTGTTTCATGATGAAAAATACGAGCGAAACCAATCTCGAAATTGGTGCCCTGGGTATTCCTATGATATTCAACAACAATATCGATCGTAAATCGCTCGACGAGGCACATACTGAAAATGTGTTTTTTGACCCTTATATTGGTGCTGATGCCGGTTACCTTCAAATAGCACGGCTTAATGGCCTGGATGAGGTACTACTGGTGCTTCCATGGAAAAAGTCGCCATTTGAGGCATATCGACCTTTGCTTGACGACCCTACACCCCGGGGGATAACTTTTGAAGGTTTTCATGAGTGGATGATACATTCAAAGGCTTATGCTGATAATGAGTGGAAAGAGTCGGAACAATGGAATGAGCCTACATCGAAAATCCTGGCTCCGGGCGAAAGCTACGAAGTGGGTGTTGAGTTTGTGTTGGCACCAGAAATCAGGAGCGTTGAAGAGACACTGCTGCAACATCAACAACCTGTTGCTGTTGGCGTGCCGGGTTACATTCTTCCGATGGATGTTGACGCCAAGCTTTTTATTAAGCACAGCAGCGAGGTGAAAAGTATAAACGTTGAGCCATCAAGAGCACTAAAAGTAAAGGCTGTAAATATTACGCCAAATGTGTGGGCTGAGTATGCTGTAAGTGCCAAAAAATGGGGGCGTGCACGGGTAGAGATTGAATATGTAGATGGCAAAAAGCAAACCATCAATTACAAAGTTATAAAGTCCGAAAGCGAAGTGGTGGCTGATAATGGCAACTTTCTAACCACTGAGCAGTGGTACGATAACGATGACGACTTATTTGACCGTAGTCCGTCAGTTATTACATACGATTACGATGTGAAACGTAAAGTGCTGGAAGACCGGCGTGCCTGGATATGCGGATTAAGCGATGAAGGTGGCGCCGGTGCATGGCTCAATGCCGTTATGAAACAGTTTGTACAGCCCGATCCTGCCCAGGTAGAACAGCTTGAAATGTTTGTTAACAGCACCATGTGGGGCGGTATCCAGTACAGCAAAGGTGAAAATAAATACGGCGTACGTAAAAGTATGTTTTACTATGAGCCCGATTCGGTGCCAGACGGAACTTACAGCGACACGATCAACTACGAAACCTGGGCTGCCTGGTCGAAAGAAAGTGCCGAATCGGTTGGACGTTCGTACAACTATCCGCATGTAGCAGCCGCACATTGGGTAATGTACCAGCTGGGGCGCAACTATCAGGGACTTGTAAAACAACATAGCTGGCAGTGGTATCTTGAACATGCTTACCATACAGCAATTGCAATGGTTGAGCAGGCACCGCATTATGCACAGTTCGGACAAATGGAAGGAACCATTTTCCTGCTTGTTTTAAACGATTTAAAGGCCGAAGGAATGGACGAGATGGCAAAACAGCTTGAAGAGGCCATGAAGGTACGTGCCAGTCATTGGGCTTCGCTTAATTACCCGTTTGGTAGTGAAATGCCCTGGGATTCAACCGGACAAGAAGAGGTTTACATGTGGTCACGCTACTTTGGTTTCGATACAAAAGCACTTGTTACGCTCAACGCTATCCTGGCGTATATGCCAACCGTGCCTCATTGGGCTTACAACGGCAATGCACGCCGCTACTGGGATTTTCTTTTTGGCGGAAAAAAATCACGCATCGAACGAATGATACACCATTACGGCTCGGCATTGAATGCCATTCCGGTTTTGTATGAATATAAGCTGAATCCCGACGATTTCTACCTGCTGCGTGTAGGCTACGGAGGAATGATGGGCGCGTTATCAAACATCACACAAGATGGGTTTGCTCCTTGTGCATCACACTCCTTCCCGTCGTCGTTACAGATTGATGGCATTTCGGGCGATTATGGTCCCGGCTATTTTGGATATGCCATTAATTCATCGTCGTATTTAATCAATCATGATGAGTTTGGCTGGCTGTCGTTTGGTGCTAATATCAGCGAAAAGAAAGGTCTTGTAAACATTGAAATCACAAGTGCCTCCAAATCGCGCGTATTTATTGCTCCCGAAAAACTATGGATTACCCTCGATGCCGGTGCTATTCGTTCGCTCACCTACAATCCAAAAGATGGCGAGGTAAAAGTAACCCTCGAAAAAGGCAATCAGTTTACCCCAAAAGCATATGTGCATGTTGAAAGCTTTGGTAAAGATGATGTGAATTTTGAGGTGAAGAATTTAACAAAAAACGAACGTGGCTTATATGAAACCGAATTAGCCAGAAGACCTGTAACGTTCATAATTAAAAGAAAATAAATACTAGAACAATGTTGAATCGCATAATAAAATATTTTGCCTTAGTTTTGTTGGGAGGCACTTTGTTTGCCTGTACAAACGGTGAGAACGCTGAGCCGCACACACAGGTTCCGTTTACCCATGTTCATCTGAACGATGTGTTTTGGGCACCTAAAATTGAAATAAACCGAACAGTATCTATTCCCTCGGCTTTTCAAAAGTCGGAAGAAACAGGTCGTATGGATAACTTTGCCCTGGCAGGTAATATTATCGAGGGTGAACATCAGGGCGATTTCCCGTTCGACGATACCGATGTGTATAAAATCCTCGAGGGAGCCTCGTATACCCTGGCCGTACAATATGATGCCGAACTGGATGCCTATCTTGACAGCCTGATTTACCTGATTGGCATAGCACAGGAAGACGATGGTTATCTTTATACCAGCATTACCAACAAATGTGAGCGTTTGAGTGGCTGGTACGGCAAAGGGCGCTGGGACAGGTTGAACAGTCATGAGCTTTATAACTGCGGACATTTATACGAAGCTGCTGTGGCGCATTACCAGGCTACCGGTAAGCGCACCCTTCTTGATATTGCGCTGAAAAATGCCGATTTGGTCAATGAAGAATTTGGTCCGGAACCCGGGAAGAAAAAAGTTCCGTCGGGCCATCCCATTATCGAAATGGCACTGGTAAAATTGTATCATGTTACCAACGATGAAAAATACCTGAACCTGGCGCGTTTCTTTATTGACGAAACGGGCAAAGCTACTGACGGGCATGAGCTGAGCGAATACAGTCAGGATCACAAACCCATTGTTGAACAGGACGAAGCCGTGGGCCATGCTGTTCGGCTGGGCTATTTGTATTCGGGCGTTACCGATGTGGCAGCCATTCAGCACGATAAGGCTTTAATGGATGCAAGCAAAAGGGTATGGAAAAATGTGGTATCGAAAAAATTGTACATTACCGGTGGAATTGGGCAGCGTGCCCAGGGCGAAGGTTTTGGCGATAATTACGAACTGCCCAATATGACCAGCTATTGCGAAACATGTGCCGCTATTTCTAATGTTTACTGGAATTACAGACTGTTTCTGAATGAGAAACACGCCAAATATTTCGATGTGCTTGAGCGAACACTTTACAACGGATTGATTTCAGGAGTGTCGCTTAGTGGTGATCGTTTCTTTTACGACAATCCGCTTGAGTCTGTTCATAATCACGACCGTGCCCCATGGTTTGGCTGTGCCTGCTGTCCGGGCAACGTAACTCGCTTTATGGCTTCGGTGCCGGGCTATGCTTATTCTGTAAGCAACAAGTATATTTATGTAAACCTCTTTGCCCAGGGCATTGCCGAAATACCTTTTAAAAACGATACGATTGAAATTAGTCAGCAAACCCGTTACCCATGGGACGGAAACATCAAACTGACGTTCAAAACCGTTAAACTAAGTGAAGTGCCCGGACTAAAAATTCGTATACCGGGCTGGGTTCGTAACCAGGCCGTTCCGTCCGATTTGTATCATTTCGTTGATGATTATTCATCTGCTTATTCTTTCTCGTTCAATGGCGAATCCATCGATGTTGAAATTGACAAGGGATATGCTGTTGTCGAGCGCGAATGGAAACCCGGCGATGTGCTGGAAGTTAAATTCCCGATGCCTGTTAAAAAAATTGCGACCAATAGTAAAGTGGCTAATAACCAAAATAAACTGGCCTATCAGCGTGGTCCGGTGGTGTATTGTTTCGAAGATAAAGACAACAATGATGCGTGGTTGTTCGACCATTTTGTATCGGCTAATACTGGAATTTCGGCACAGTACGAGTCGGGATTACTGGGGGGTGTTACAACGTTAAGCATGACCGGGCGTGTGGTTAAAACAATTAATGGTGAACAAGTAACTAAGCCTGTTCAGCTCAAGGCAGTGCCATATTACACCTGGAATAACAGGGGCACTTCCAATATGCTGGTGTGGATGCCTGAAAGTACGGAAGCAACCATTATAAAACCTTTAAAATCGCCTGCAATGGATGCTCAATGCGAAGGCTCAACCGGAAGGGTGTCGGGCTTTAATGATGGTTTCACCCCTTCATCATCAACTGATTATGACAAGTCGTACTTTTATTGGTGGTTGAAAAATGGCTCGAAAGAATGGGTGCAGTACAACTTCGATCAACCGCAAACTCTTTGCAGTTCGTCGGTTTACTGGCTCGATATGACGCATTACGACGGCGATTTCAGGGTTCCTGAATGGTGGAGCCTTGAATATCAAACGGACGATGGCCAATGGTTGCCGGTAAAAACTTCCGACCAGTACGGGCTGAAGCTTAATACCTATAACGAAGTAAATTTTGAGCCGGTAAATACCCGGTCACTGAGGCTTAATGTTAAACTTGGTGAAGGCGTATCGGGAGGTATTCACGAATGGAACGTTGATTAAATAGACTTTAGACCATAGATATTAGATATCAATAGTTCGTTACTATTTTTTTAGTTGCTGACAATGAGCTGTTTGTATCTCACTTTTTTAACTATCTAAATTACTGATATTTAATTTGTTATATACAAAGTCTAATGTCTCATGTCTAAAATCTAATAATCTATTGTAAACTAAAATAAAAGAATGATGAAGAATACGGTATTCTTAATAATTGGGCTGATCTTGCTCATCGGTGCACATGCACAAGAATTTGATGAGCTGGCACAAACACCGCCCATGGGGTGGAACAGTTGGAACAAATTTGGCTGCGAGGTGAGCGAAACACTCATTATGGAAATGGCCGATGCCATGGTTGAAAGTGGCATGCGCGATGCGGGTTATGAATATCTTGTAATCGATGATTGCTGGCAGGTGGGGCGCGACTCGCTGGGTAATATTATTCCCGACCCTGAGCATTTTCCTTCGGGTATGAAAGCGTTGGCTGATTATGTTCATGAGCGAGGATTAAAATTCGGTATTTATTCATGCGCTGGCTCACTAACCTGCCAGTCGAGGCCTGGCAGTAGAGGTTACCAATTTCAGGATGCCCGCACCTACGCCGGGTGGGGTGTCGATTACCTGAAATATGACTGGTGCTACAACGAAGGGCAGGATGCTAAAGCTGCTTACAAAACAATGAGCGATGCACTGAAAGAATGTGGCCGGCCTATCGTGTTCTCTATCTGCGAATGGGGCGAAAGCAAACCCTGGGAATGGGCAGAAGGTATTGGCCATTTATGGCGTACAACCCCCGATATACGTGATATCTACCAGGGTGAATTTGATTGGGGTGGATTAGGTGTTGTTGATATAATCGATAAACAGGTTGGTTTGTGGGAACATGCCGGCCCCGGTCATTGGAACGACCCCGACATGCTCGAAGTAGGCAACGGGGGCATGACGAACAATGAATATGTTACCCACTTTTCGATGTGGGCTATGCTGGCTGCCACACTTATGGCCGGCAACGATCTTCGCCATATGGACGATGAAACCATTGAAATACTCACAAACGACGATGTTATTGCTGTTAATCAGGATGCAAGGGGAGAGCAGGCCCGGAAGTTTATCGATATGGGCGAACACGAAATTTGGGCTAAACCCTTAAGCAATGGCGAGGTTGCCGTATGCTTTATGAACCGTACCAATGAGCCATGGAAACTCGATTACGATTGGAAAAAACAAACAATGTATTTTTTAAGGGATGTTAGTATTCATAAAAAAGTGTATAAAGTTTACGATCTTTGGCGGCATAAAGTAATAGGAAAAACCAATGAGAAGTTACAAGTTGAAATTCCCGCTCATGGTGTGTTAATGGTTCGCTTGTCTGAAATAGAAAAATAAAATGACTATGAAGTTTTTTGCCTTACTCGTGTGTTTGATTATCCTTGCCACAACTGGCATGGCACAGCTTACAACCGACGATTATTGTCGTGCCGACTCAGTTTCAACATTTAGCAACATGGTTTATAATGCCAATATTGATGTTAACTGGATGAAGGATGCTTCTACATTTTGGTACAAGGTGAAAACGCGCCGGGGCACTGAATACAAATTGGCTGATGCTGAAAATTTAACCCTAAAACCAGCTTTCGATCACGAAAAATTGTGCAAAAAACTCAACGATTTGTCTAATAAGAAGGATTACAAACCCTTCGATCTCAATTTGCGTAAACTTGAATATTCCGAAAACGGAAAGGTGCTCACATTTGAGATGGCAAAGTACAAGTGGGAATACAACCTGTCGAAAAACAAACTCGAAGAAAAAGGGAAGATAAAAGAAAGACCATCGCGGGATGATTATTGGGGCAGTACCGAAGGCCGTTTCGAAAGCGAAGCGGTTACTTCACCCGATAGTTGTAGCGAAGCGTATGTAAAAGAATACAACCTTTGGATGAAAGATCTTGAAACAGATAAAGAGAAACAGTTGAGTTTCGATGGCTCGGAAGGTGAGTTTTATTCGGGACATGTTCAGTGGTCTCCCGATTCAAAGAAAATTGCAGTGATTAAAGTGCGTCACCATTCCCAAAAACAGATACAGTTTGTTGAGTCTTCGCCCGAAGGACAGCTTCAACCTGTACTGCACAAACGCGAATACCTGAAACCAGGTGATGCGCTGCCCATTAAAAAACCAAGCCTTTTTGATGTTGAGAAAGCACAGAAAATTGAAATTGATACACAGCCTTTTAGACATCAGTACTCACTCAACAATGTGAAATGGTGGTCCGGCAGCGAGGCTTTTACCTTTGAGTTTAACCAACGGGGGCATCAGCTTTATCAGGTAGCTGAAGTTGATGCGCGTACCGGCGGGGTGCGTATTCTTATTAACGAAACCAGCAAAACATTTATCGATTACAGTGGCAAGCATTTTCGGCACGATATCGACGATACGAAAGAAATTATCTGGGCTTCGGAACGTGACGGATGGAATCATCTCTACCTCTACGATGCTCAAAGCGGGAAGGTAAAAAAACAGGTTACAAAAGGCGAATGGGTCGTGCGCGGAGTGGAATATGTGGACGAAAATAACCGAAGAATTATTTTTAAAGCCAGCGGTATGAATACTGGCGAAGACCCATATTTTATTCATTATTGCTCGGTGAACTTCGACGGATCAGACTTGACGGATCTTACCCCGGAACCAATGAACCACGAAGCTGTTTTTTCCGATGATTACAAGTATTTTGTCGATACCTATTCAACCGTTACAAATGCACCGGTAAGCGTATTGCGCCGTAGCTCCGATGGGAAAGTGATTATGGAACTTGAAAAGTCAGATATCGACGATCTGCTCGAAGCGGGATGGAAGTATCCCGAAGTGTTTGTGGCTAAAGCCCGCGATGATAAAACCGACATATGGGGCAATATTTACTATCCCACTAATTTTGATAGTACCCAAAGCTACCCGATAATCGAGTATATCTATGCAGGACCGCAAAGCTCTTTTACACAAAAAAGTTTCAATGCTTATCACTATGCCTTTTCGGGGCTGGCCGAATTGGGCTTCATTGTAGTTCAAATGGATGGCATGGGCACATCGAACCGATCGAAAGCCTTTCACGATGTGTGTTACAAAAACCTGAAAGATGCAGGTTTCCCTGATCGCATAAAATGGATCAAATCTGCCGCCGAAACTCGGCCTTTTATGGATACCACTCGCGTGGGTATTTTTGGTGGTTCAGCCGGCGGACAAAATTCCATGGCTGCTTTGTTGTTTCACCCCGAATTTTATGACGTAGCTGTTTCATCGTGCGGATGCCACGATAACCGCATGGACAAAATGTGGTGGAACGAGCAGTGGATGGGCTTTCCCATTGGTAAACATTACAAAGAAAGTTCAAATGTTTGTAATGCCTACAGGTTACAAGGCAACTTAATGCTTATTGTTGGCGAAATGGACGACAATGTTGATCCGGCTTCTACTATGCAGGTAGCCGATGCTTTAATCAAAGCAAAAAAAGATTTCGAATTGGTTGTTCTACCTGGAGTAAACCATACCTTGGGAGGCGAATATGGAGAACGCAAACGTTGCGACTTTTTTGTACGACACCTGCTGGGAGAACAAACACCACGTTGGAACAAGGTTGAAAAAGATTGAAAAAAATTGATAAAAAAGCTAAGAGAACGCTGTGAAATCCTCAGTGTTCTCTGTGGTTAAAAAAAGATATATGAAACGAGCATGTAAAACGATCGCATCCAAGAGGATGATTAAATTCATGCGAGTTCCATACGATACCATAAAAACAAACAATTTAATCGTATGAATATTTACAAGTTTATTATTACAGCAATTTTCATCATGTTTGCTGTTGCGGCTTTTTCACAAGAAAGCGGTGAACCAAAAGTAACACCACTACCGGCAAAGCTTGAACTCGATACGTTTTATAAAAAATACCTTGACGCCAATGGAATACCGGTAATTGGCTCGTGGCGTGTACCCGATTCAGCCTTGGTGCAGGCCTGGCGTATTGTGACTTTCATGACAAACGATTTGCCCGGTTCTGTATTGAAGCAAATGCAGGATGTTGGTTTGCGGGTTGGTGTTATGGCCCGATACGAAGGTACAACTGATATTCCTGAACATGCTCATCTGGAAAACGACACCACTATCAACTGGGATTTACGTGCACGTGGACTTGGTGGTGATATGGAAATGCCCCTCACAACTTGTGCCGAAGAAAACCTGCTATGTTACCAGATTGATAAGTACCATGCCGAAGATATTCTGATACACGAGTTTGCCCATTCCATTCATCTGGCAGGCATTGCACCTATCGACCCGTCGTTTAACGATACTTTGCAGGCACTACTCGATAAAGCCATAGCCAACGGTCTGTACAATAACACTTATGCGCAAACCAACCTTTACGAGTACTGGGCCGAAGGGGTGCAAAACTGGTTCAATGTAAATGCAGAAGTAGAAATGCCCGACGGAAAACACAACCAGGTAAATACGCGTAAAGAACTAAAAGCATACGATATGCCTTTGTATAAGCTTTTAACCAACTATTTTTCTGATTTTGACGAAAGCCCCTCGTGTCATTCAGCTGTTGACAGATATCAGCTATAATTTGAAAAAGATTTAACAACGATGAAGAAAAAATAATATATTGGTGTGGAGAAAATATGAAACTTAATTCCAACTCAAATACCAGGCTGTCAGGAAAGATGCTAAACCGATGTAAAACATCGATTTGGATGCTTCTTCTTTTATGCTTTCTACCTGGAATTAATTCTGCCCGAGAAAATGTGTTCAATTTTCATCATTATACTAACGAAGACGGATTGCCTTCGTCGTATGTGAAAAGCGTGGTTCAGGATAAACTGGGTTTTATGTGGATGGCAACGCGTGTGTCGGTGGTTCGTTTTGATGGAAGCCGCTTTGTAGAATTTCCGGCCTATAACGAGTTTGGCGAAGAAACCGACCTGTTTTGCAATAAGGTTTTCATGTACAACGACTCCCTGCTGGTTGCCCGTACCAATCGCGGGCGTTATTATTATTTCGACCAGAACAACGAAACGTTTCATGCTTTTATGAAGCTGAACAACCTGGGGCAAACTCAATCGTTAATGCCTGCTGCCGATGGTTTTTGGCTGTGCCGTAACGATGACCTGCTGTTTTTTGATTTTTCTACCGGAAGGCTTTCCGGGATTAACGAAAAACTTGGATTTAGTAACTTGCCCGATAAACATAAATTTATTCAGCATTACAACACCAAAAGCAAAATTGTAGCGATTACCGATACGGGAATCCTGTTTTGGATTAACATTGAAAATCGAGAGGTTAAGAGTTTTGATGTTCGGGAACATGTAAACCCTTTGATTACCCGTTTGTATTATATTGATTACGATTTGAATATTTGGTTTGGAGAAGAAAGCAATGGTTTGCTAAGGCTTAACATACAAACAGGCAATATTACAAGATATTCAAAAGATGAGACCGGCAACAAACGTTTGTTCCACAATATGGTACATTGTTTTACCGAAGATGCCAATAACCGAATTTGGATTGGAACTGAAGCCGGCTTATCCATTGTTGACGATCATGATAATAGCATCCATTATTGCCGGTACGACCCGGCCAATCCAAACGGACTAAACACCGACCCTATTTATGATGCCTTCTGCGATAAAGATGGAAACGTGTGGCTGGGTACTTATTTTGGCGGATTAAATTTCTGGAATGGTAAGAAGAGCTTTTTTCATACCTGGCAGTCGGGGGTTGGAAATTGGAGTCTGGGGGGTAATGTAGTTAGTTGCATAAACGAAGATCAGGACGGTAATGTTTGGGTGGGACTTGAGGACATGGGGCTCAATATGATAAATATTGAAAACGGTCAGGTGGACCGATATACAAGTCAGAACAGCGGTCTTTCGTATAACAATATCCACGACCTGCATTTTATCGATGATAAAACATTATGGATTGCCACTTACACCGGAGGTATCAATATATTCGACATTAAAAGCAAAACTTTTACTTACCTGAATGTTAAAAACTCACCTGATTTGCACTCTGATAATATTTACGCCTTTATGCAGGTTAGCGATTCATTGTTTGTAAGTACTTCGGCCGGTGTTAATTTGTATAATCTTAGAGATAGAACTTTTCAATCGTTTTTCCCGGAAATTCTGAACGATTATCAATTTGAATCAATGGCGCGCAATGGTAATACACTTTGGTTTTCATCAGCTTTATCAATTTATTATTACGATATAAACAGTGGTAAGCTGCACGAGTTTGATAAAGCACCCGAAATGGCTAATATCAATTTTGTGCGTACCGATTCGAAACAAAGGATTTGGATTGGTGATTGCTATGACGGCTTGTGTTGTTATAATCCTGCCGATGAAAGTGTAAAGTTTTTTAATCCGCAAACAGGTTTTCCCGGTTCGTGGATGTTCAGTTTGCAAGAGGCTCAAAATGGTTGGTTTTGGGTAAGCTGCAACAGGGGATTGATTAAGTTTCATCCCGAAAATGACATTTATACCCTTTTCGATACAAATTCAGGTATACCTTTTAACCAGTTCAATTACAGGGCATCATACACCGATTCAAGTGGGATCTGTTATTTTGGGGGAAACAACGGGATGGTTTCGTTTAATATAAACGATTCACTGACTGTTGACAACCATAAAGATATTAGATTCACCGGTTTTCAGTTGTTTAACAAATATGTACAGCCAGGTGTTATCGGGTCACCACTCGACAAGTCGCTAAACCGTTCCGATGTAATAACACTTAACCATAATCAAAACATCTTTACCCTTGAATTTACTTCGTTTAGCTATGCTTCGTTAGGGCGTAGTCAATATGCTTATTATCTAGAAGGTTTCGAAGAAGACTGGAATCATATGGGCAATCGTAATTATGCTACTTACACAAACCTAAGTCCCGGAAAATATACTTTTCATGTGAAGGGCTATCAAAACGAAATGGATACGAATAACAAGGGGCGCACATTGCAAATTGTGGTAAAACCGCCTATCTGGCTGTCACATTGGGCTTTTCTTGTGTATTTTGTATTGGCATGGGCGTTCTCTATCGTAATTTATATGATAGGCCGGAAACTTGAAAAATCAAAAGCGCTTGTTGAAATTGAACGTCGGGATAAAGAACATTCCGAAGAAATAAATAAAGTAAAACTTGAGTTTTTTACAAACATATCTCATGAGTTAAAAACCCCGCTAACTCTCATAATGGGACCACTTGAAAAAGTTTTGGGAGAAGAAAAACTGAGCCCGATATCACGTAAACGATTAACCGGAATTGAACGTAATTCCCGCAGATTGTTCAATCTTATTAACCAGTTGCTGGAATTTCGTAAGGTAGAAACAGGTCGTGAGGTGCTCAAAATTGAAAAAATTGAAATTGCAGAATACATTGCTGAAATTGTGCGCTCGTTCGAATCGCTGGTCGAATCAACCGATATTCAGTTTGACGTAAGTGCCCCAAAACCAGGAACTGAAGTATGGATTGACCCCGCAAAGGTTGAGCGAATAATTTTCAATCTGTTAATTAATGCATTTAAGTACACCCCTGTGAGTGGTGTGGTTGAATTAAAAGTATCGTTGGGCAGCAAAAATGGTAGTAAGGAACTGTTGATTTCTGTTAGCGACAGTGGAAAAGGCATTGCTCCTGAAATGATTGACAAGGTGTTCGACCGTTTCTTTCATTCCGATGATGGTAACATGCAAATTAAAAGCTCGGGGATCGGACTGGCTTATGTAAAGAGCCTGGTGCAATTGCACAAAGGAAAAATCAGTGTTGAAAGCAATCTTGATGATTTATCGGAAAGTAAAGGTACCGTCTTTGTAGTAAGGCTTCCGGTAACTAAAAATGCTTATACCTTTGATGAGATTATACACGATGCTCCACAATATGTTCACGAATTGCCTTCGATGGTTGAGATTTGTGACGAAGATTGCAGGCAACTATCGCGTACAACAAATGCCAATTTCACGTACAAAACGATTATGCTGGTTGAAGATAATCACGAACTGATTGATTTTATGCGTGAAACACTCGAAGATAATTACAAGGTTTACGTTGCTTACAATGGTATTGAGGCTCTTGAACAAGTACGAACAATTAAACCCGACCTCATTGTAAGTGATGTTATGATGCCACGGATGGATGGACTGGAACTAACACAAATTCTTAAAAATGACATACAAACTTCGCATATCCCCATCATCTTGTTAACCGCTAAAAGTGGTGCCGAAAACCGGTTGTCAGGGCTTGGAGCCGGTGCCGATTTCTACATTGAGAAACCATTTTACCCCCAAGAGCTCGAACAAAATATCTGTAACATACTTAACACCCGTAAGGCTTTGATAGATAAATTTAAAGATGATGCTTTTGTGCCTGTTTCCGACATTGTTCAATCAGAATCTGATAAGCACTTTATCGAAAAGGTCACTGATATTATCAAAAAAAATCTCAACAACACATCGTTTGATGTATCTGAACTGGTCAAAGAAATGGGGCTGAGCCGTTCGTTGCTCCACATGAAGTTGAAAAGTATTGCGAATTGCTCCACAACTGAATATATCCGTACTATTAAATTAAAAGAAGCGGTAAAACTTATATCAAGTGGAAAATGCAATATTTCGGAAGCCGCTTACGAAGCAGGTTTCTCAAGTCCAACCTATTTCACCCGGCGCTTTAAAGAACACTACGGGAAATCGCCCAGGGAATATTTTTCATAAACTAATAACATTCTACTGCTTGCCCTTCTCTGTTGTATGGAGTATTATTTCATATTACTCACAATAAACATATATGAGTTTAATTTAAACATACCTGACATATTATTAAAGGGTGAGTTGAGATATTTACGATGTTAACTATAAAGAATTCACTAAAATTATTAAAAAATGAAGAAAAATTACATCATTACTCTAATGCTGTTTTGTGTTTTCTCTACTGACCTTTTCGGAAGTGGCGAAAATGTAAATTTGGCATTAGATGCTAACGTTACTACATCTTTTGTTTCTTCCTGGGAAACATTAAGTGCGGTTAATGATGGTGTCGAACCATCAAACTCATCTGATATTGAAAATGGTGCTTACGGAAACTGGAATGGAGACGGAGATTATAATATTTATAATTGGGTCCAGTATGAGTGGGATAGCTATTGTCAGATAGATTCAGTACTAATATATTGGTGGAGTGATGGCGGAGGTATTTCACAACCCACTGATGCTTATATCGAATATTGGGAACATGACAGCTGGGTAGAAGCAGGTAAAATTGGAACAACACTCGATGTTTATAACTCATTAGATGTTGATTTGTGGACTAACAAAATAAGGATTAACATGGTTAGTGAGACCTCTACTGGAATCTTAGAGTGGAAAGTATTTGGTCCGGAACAAGAACCATGTGATCCAACTGCTCTTAGTAACAAGGTTGTTATTAACGATGGTGCTACTCAAAACATGCAGTATGTCAATGTGATAGAAGGAAACAAGGTGCAGTGCAACGTCGGTGAGGTTCAAGGTGGAAGTATAATATGGTCGGGTCCCGATAATTTTAGTTCTACTAATACAGAGATCACTTTTGATAATATTTCTACCGAAGATGCAGGTATATATTCAGTATCATTTGTTAACGACTGTGGTGCTAAATCTGAAACCGCATTTTATATTACTGTTAGAAAATCAGATGATGGGGATGAATATAGCTGGAAAGAATATTCACCAGATATAGCTTATGACTTTAGAGATGAATTCCCGAATCTGGAGATGCCCACAAAAAATTTACAGGATTGTGACCCTGAGCTTATTGCAGGAACACAATCATCCGGATGGTGGACTTTTATTTGGGGGCATGAGGCTAAATCGGTTGTTACTGAAGCATCTATTACCCCGATGCTTGAAAGAATGAATGAAGACTTTGCCTATTTTCGCGATGTAATGGGATGGCCTCCTGATAAGCGTGTTAAGGATGGTTATCGCAGCACAATTTATTTATATGGTTCTGGTTTATGTACCGATAATGAAGATAGTACTGCCTTAGGCGGATGGCAAAGCAGTGTTAATGGCTATCCCATGGTATTGGTGTCCTATTACCCGGTGTATAGTTTTGATCCTGATTGCCCGTATAGCGACAGGGAGTCACAAATGGGGGCTGTGGTTCACGAAGGGATTCATTCTGTGTTGGCAGATCTTCCCGGTTGTAAAAATGCTGCATGGTTTCACGAAGGTGGCAATACCTGGCTTCAACAGGAAGCTGAATCTTCACGCTCGGGAGATTATAGTAGTATGGGCTTCTTAAACGGGGCTACATTTATTGCACCGTTCATGCCAATTGAATGTTACAGTGGCTGGTTACAAGATGGGAGCTTTGGAGGCCCTTCTGCCGAAGGAGTTAATGAATTTGATGGTGACCAGCAAATTTGTACATGGAGGACTTATCTTGGGGGAACTCAGTATGGTAATACTTTTCCTGTTTTTCTTGGTCAAACGTTAGGTAATAAAAGTATTCCCTGGATTTGGCGTTATTGTGAGTCAAGAGTGTTAGAAGGTATTGCCGATTCCTTGGGGGGAGATCAAATGCGCAGACTTATAATGGAATACCGGGCAAAACAAACATTAATTGATTTTGGCAAATGGACTGGAGCAATCCGGGATATTGTCGATGATAATTTTGGTATTTCTATTGGCGCTGAATGGGAGCCTTACTCGATTAATGTTGATCCGTGGAAAGCAACACCTTATGCAAAAACGTCGAACGACGGTAATGGACTGCTTACACCTGAAGCACGTACTACGCCGGGTTGGTCTGGTGCCAATCAAATACCTTTATTAGTGTCGGGTGATACTGTGGCTGTTGACTTTATACCTATTGACGAAAACATGAGCTGTCAGCTTTGTTATCGTGCAGAAGATGGAACAACAATATACAGTGAACCTGTCTTTAGTGGAAAGTGCAATCTGCGTTTAGATAAGAAACCTGCCAATAATATTGTTTTTGCGGTAGTATGTAATACCGATTATGTGTATCAAGGTGAACAGACCCGGACTGCACATTTTGATTATCAGCTACAATTACTTAATGGCATTGAAAAAGCGGCTAATATTCATCAAAAGTGGTTTTCATGGGACGAAGAGATTGAAAATATAGAAACCTCATCTGCAGAAACGCCAACTTTATCAAAACAATTATCTGTATATCCTAATCCTGTTAAGGCAAATGGAATTGTTACAATTGATTTGCCGGGTGGTTATGATAAAGAAATGCAAGTTGAAATTTTCAATCAATCAGGCCAGTTGATCTGGAAAGAAAAATGTACTGACGATATAAAATTTCAATTAAATGACAGGCAGAAAACCGGTTTTTTATACATTAAGATAAT
>JASMTI010000288.1:0-14410 GCA_041694375.1 Bacteroidales bacterium
TCGAGCTAGGAAAAAATTAAAAAATGTACAGGTATTTTGGCTAAATAATTGAAGAAAACCTCAATTAATAGGTGAGAAATCCCCTATTCAAAGCTAAAAATGATTATTTTTCAAACAAAATTATTTATCTGCGGATTTGAGGGATAACAAAAAAATTAAATTTAAAATTACAATTTGAAATACAAAGTATAACTTAGCGCAAACGAATTTTGTTTATGAGCTTCTTAGTTGATTATCACATGCACACTTCTTTTTCGGATGGGGCTGATACTTATCCGGCCTATCTTGAAAATGCACGAAAGAAGGATTTGGCCGAAATCGGGTTTACCGACCATATTACTTTAAACCCGGTGGAATGGAGCGTGCAGGAGATTGATTACCCGGTTTTAAAAGAAAACCTGAAAAGCCTGTGCAATAATTTTTCAGCCGATGTGCAGGTCCGTTTCGGTATTGAAGTTGATTATTTTGAAGGCCGTGAGCTGGAAATTAAACAGCTTATTTCTTATTTCCCTGCCGATTATGTAATTGGTTCGGTACATTTTTTAGACGGATGGAACTTCGATTCTGACAAATCGCTTTACGGGAAATGGACCAATGATACCCTTTATAAAATGTATTTTGAACAGGTTCAGAATGCCGCAAAATCTGGCTTGTTTGATGTTATTGGCCATTTCGACTTAATTAAAAAATTCAGGTGCTGGCCCGAAAATGACCAGTCGCACCTTTACAGCGAAACACTTAAAATATTAAAAGAAGCCGATGTGGTAATGGAACTTAATACCAGTGGTGTTGACCGCCCATGCGGGGAGTTCTTCCCAACTAAAAAAATACTTGGGATGGCTGCTAAAATCGGGGTGCCGGTAACCCTTGGTTCCGATGCACATCACCCGGCTCAGGTAGCCCGCCATTTTGATACGGCTGTGGAATTGTTAAAAGAGGTAGGTTACAAGCGGATTACCCGATTTAGGAACCGCCAGCGTGGTGAAATAATGCTTTGAGTTAAACATTGTAAATTACAGATAACAAGGTGTCGGCCTTGATTTCTGTTTCGTCCCATTCATCTTCGGCAACCGAATCGGATGTAATGCCCGCACCGACATACAATACCAACTTGTCGGTAAGTACCTGCATGCACCGCAGGTTTACAAACAACAACATACGTTCGTCGAGGTTGACCGGGCCCAGGTATCCCGAGTAGTATGAACGGTTGTGTTTTTCTGTTTCCAGTAAATAATTCATGGCAGCCTTTTTGGGCAGCCCACACACTGCCGAAGTTGGGTGCAGCTCCGAAAGCAAATTTCCAAGTTGTCCGTTCACCTCGTTATAATCAAGCGAAAAATCAGTGCGCAAGTGTACCAGGTTTCCTGCTTTTTTTGTGTACGGGCCTATCTTGCTGTATC
Organism: Bacteroidales bacterium; assembly: GCA_041694375.1. Classification (GTDB taxonomy): domain Bacteria; phylum Bacteroidota; class Bacteroidia; order Bacteroidales; family Prolixibacteraceae; genus Roseimarinus. The sequence continues at coordinate 1,401 of JASMTI010000288.1, forward strand.
CCTTTACCTGAAACTTTTCAAGCGCCTTTTCAATATAACAGGTAACCAAATTTTGTTCATCGCGTTCTTTTTTACACCAGTTGTGCAAATTTAGGTTTTCGGCACTGTAACGCCGCGTAGCTGCAAGCGATACGGTTTCGAGTTCGTTCTTGTGCGAGCACATCAGGGGTTCAGGGGTGGCGCCCATCCATAGTTTACCACCGGTGTTAAAAAGGTAAACAAAAGCATTGGAGTACGATGCTGTAAGCTGTTGAAATATTTTTGTGAGCTGTGCACGGTAATTCCGTTCGATGATTTTTATGCGCGAAAGGACTACTTTTTCAAAATCTCCGGCTTTTATATTCGATTTTATTGTATTGACCTGCGTGATAAATTCGTTGCGCGAAATTACCCCGTTTGAAAAGTCTTCAGTGTGAGGTGTGCCTGAAGGCAGCTTTGTGAGTTCATCAAAATTGACGTAATCAGTGCTGATGTAGTTTAAATCGGCATTGATAAACATGGGGTGGTTGCCGTTGTTCATGGTGAAGGGGGCAATCAGAAATCCTTTTTTTGTGAAAAGTCCGGCTTCTACTATGGTTTGCACAGGCTTGTCGCCACGCTGTACTACAAGGCGGACGGCATCGTTGTGTGGGAGGCGGTATGCTGCAAATGTCAGGTTGTTGTCGACACAATGTTGTATGGCCTGAAAAAAATCCATTGGTACTTATTACACTTTTTTGGGAACTATTGCATTGGTAACACGTGCCACCGAAATAAGTTTACCTGAATCGTCTTTAATCTCAACATCCCAAACATGCGAAGTGCGACCTTTGTGGATGATGGAAGCCCTTGCATGCACATAACCTTCGCGTACTGAAGCAATGTGATTGGCTGATATATTCATACCGAACACAGTATATTCTTCGGGGTTTATTAAAAGCAATGAAGCTCCGCTACCCACCGTTTCGGACATGGCCAGTGAGGCGCCCCCATGCAAATAACCCATGGGTTGGATGGTGCGCTCGTCAACTTTCATGCGTGCTTCAAGTACTTCGTTCTCGAAACTTGTAAATTCAATCCCGAGATGTCCGATAAGGGTATTTTTGCAGATTTTGTTGATTTCGGTAAGATTCATTTTGCTAACTGTTGATGATGATGCAAAAATAAAAAACAAAAAGGGATTTAACCTGTATAAAGCATGAATATTGCAGATTAACACCACTCCTATTATAAAGGAATAGAAAATGCCAGTATCCGGGAGTTAAATTCAATTTTTTCAACTTTGCCCTTATCATTGGTTGAGTAGTCAAAACGTTCGTTAGTGACGTTTTTAACCTGGTTTAAAGCAAATTTAGCCAGTTTGTTTTTTTCTTCATTGGGGTCAATGCTGTTTACTTTTTCGGCAAGAAGTTCTGGTATGGTAGGATATTGTTCGTTTTCATATTGTGGCAAATTATGATGCTGAAGTTCAAGTGCCCTGGTTTCAATATTGCCGGTTGAAGCCAATGTTGTTTTTGATTCTAAAGGCTCAATCATGAGCACTTCGCGTTGATTGCTTTTTGGCGTTTGTGCCGTTGCAATTTTGCGTGGCGTTAAATGCAGCGCTTTTAACGGTTCGTGCCTGACAATTGCTTTCGGACTGAGTTGTGTTGTGGGTTTTTCATTTAAAGCGGTTACTTTAAAATCAGGAATCGAGACCGTTTGGTCATCGGGTTGGTTAAACCAAAACAATGCCGCGATAAAAACAGCAGCAGCCGCAGCCAGCCGGTAAGCCGGAAGCCTGTGCTTGCGTTTTAGTTTTTCAACCTCGCTGTAAACAATTGCTTTGTCAGGAACCAATATTGTAGCCTTAAACAACTCGTATTCTTTTTCAGCCTTTGGGTTTTGGGCAATATAATCCCGAAATTCTTTTTCTTCTTTTTCAGTATGGTCATTTTCAATTGAGCGGATGCAGGCTACTTCAAAAACATCATGCTCGTCAAATGCCGATTTTTGAAGTTTAGAAGAATCAAAGTTGTAATTTTCGGGTTCAATTTTAATGTTTTCAATGCCTTCAAGTTCAGCCTTAAGGTCAGGGTTTTCACGCAAAAAAGCACGAATTTTTTCCTCCATCCCGGCAGGCAAATTGCCATCGAGCCAGTCGATAAACCATTCTTCGTAATTTTTACGTGTGATGTCCATAATCGTTTTTCCTTTCTCAAACTACCTTTTCAATTTGCCCGATGTAATTTTTAAGGAATACCCGGGCGCGGTATATGTAAACCTTAACCTGCGATTGGTTCAAATCGCATATTTTGCCAATTTCTTCGTACGAATACCCTTCGTAATCGCGCAACAAAATCACCGACCGTTGCATTTCGGGCAATTGTTTCAAGCCGGCATCCAGTATTTCTTTCAAATCGGAATACTGTTGTGAATGCCATGCTTCGGGCATTTCAGCAGCATCAGAAACAACCATCCGCTTTTCCTTGCGCACCATGTCAATCATTGTATTGTGGGCAATGCTGAACAAATACGATTTTGCCTTTTCAAAACCGATATCGCGATAATTGCGCCATAGCTTTTCATAGCTGTCCTGAACAAGGTCATGTGCCCGCTCTTCATCCCGTATGTTTTTAAGGATGAAGCGATAAAGCCGGTTTGCATATTGCCCTACAATCTGGTTGTATTCGCTGGTTGTCATCGATTAGGTTTGTTTGCACATTATTTGACGGATACCCCTCGTAAAAGTTACAGAAAAAGCATAAATTTGTTTTAAACCCTTTATTTTAATTCATCATCAATAAACATTATGAAAAAATTTTCAGCCTTGAATGCTGTTTTGGTGTTGCTCTTTACCTGTTTTGTTGCCGGTGCACATACCGATACTGATTCAACTTCGAATATTAGTCCTGTTGATAAACACATGGTGGCCAGGGCAGCTACTACCGGAGGTATAATCTATGCAGGGGGGATTTCTTATTTAAGTTTTATTTGGTACCACGATAAAGAAAGGGTGCCTTTTCACTTTTATAACGACAATAGCGGGTACCTGCAAATAGATAAAATGGGGCATTCGTTTGCCGCATACAGCGAGAGCTACATAGCATATAAATGGCTGCGTAAGGCGGGTATGGACAAAACAAAAGCATTGCTTTACGGTGGTGGTATGGGCTTTATTCTGCAAGCGCCCATTGAGGTTTTTGATGGTTTGTACCAAGGTTGGGGCTTTTCGTTGGGCGATATTGCAGCCAATACAGCTGGCTGTTTGCTTTTGGCGGGGCAGGAATTGATATTTGATGAGCAGGTATTACGGTACAAAATCAGCTTTTCGCCCTCTGAAATGTCGAAGAATGCTTATGGCTACCTTGGCGACAACCTGGTCGAAAATTTTGCATACGATTATAATGGGCATACCTACTGGTTGAGCATGAACATTAACCGGATTAAGTTACTGGAAGGTTTGCCGCCCTGGATAAACATTGCTGCCGGGTACAGTGCCAATGGTATGCTTGGTGAATTTGAAAACCGCAGCTATTACTATAACCATCGTTTGCCCGATTACACACGCACAAGGCAGTTTTTGCTTTCGCTCGACATTGACTGGCAAAAAATTCATACAAACTCTCCGTTTTTGAAAGGCTTATTTGCGGCGCTCAATTTTGTGAAAGTCCCGTTTCCGGCTATCGAAATTAATTCGCAAGGCAAGGTGGTAGCTTACTGGTTATATTTTTAGACAAGCAAATTTCAGGTAAATCCTTATTATTATCTTTGCACAAAATTTATTTACATGGCAACTTTTCTTTTCGACGAAATTATTTTTGGCCCGGTACAAAGCCGCCGGCTGGGTGTGTCGTTGGGCATAAACCTTTTACCTGCCGACAGCAAACTGTGTTCGTTTGACTGTATTTATTGCGAATGCGGTTGGAACCCCGACCCGCGAAAAGTTAAGGCTAAATTGCCAACACGTCAGCAGGTGTTCGTGGAACTTGAGAAAAAATTGCAACAAATGTCGGCCGGGGGAAAATTGCCCGATGTAATCACTTTTGCCGGTAACGGTGAGCCTACCATGCACCCCGATTTTGCCGGCATTATTGACGATACCATTTCCCTGCGCGATTCATATTCGCCCGGGGCACGCATTGCCGTGTTGTCAAATTCAACCATGTTGTTTAAAGCGCCGGTTGTTGAAGCCCTTAAAAAAATAGATGATAACATACTGAAACTGGATTCGGCGTTTGCAGAAACCATCGAAATTATGGACCAGCCTGTGGGGCGTTTTAACTTAGGCCGGACAGTTGAACAACTTTGCAGCTTTAATGGACAGCTGATTATTCAAACGATGTTCCTGAAAGGCAATTACAGAGGGAAAAACTTTGATAACACAACCGACAAAGAAGTGTATGCCTGGATAGATTTGCTGAAAAAAATAAAGCCGGGGCGGGTGATGATTTATACCATTGCACGCGACACCCCGGCTCAAAATCTTAATAAAATACCACTTTCTGTACTTGAAAAAATTGCCAATACGGTTCGTTATGAAACAGGCCTGAAAGTAGAAGTTTCGGGTTAAAACTTCACTTTTGTTTTTGAGCCATCGTAAACAACGGTTTCATACTCATCACAGAAGGTGTTGCCAATACCTTTGCCATCTTTTACCAGTACAACCCTGAAGGTAACTGTTTCAGGGAATTCAGCATAATCGCCTTCAGGTGAGTTTATGGTTAGCTGGTTGCGGCTGTTGTTATATTCAAACTCAATTTGGGTATATAAGTCATTCTCGTAATCCATGCTGGTTTTATCGTCGTAATAAAAAGTAAATTCACCATCGGCGCCCGGGTAAACCCTCACTTCGTACACATTTACGGTATCGGGTACCATAAGCGGGATTACTGAGCCGCCTTTAACAAATACCGGTATGTTTTCAATTGTTGTTTCTACTTTTACTTTTTTGCCGCCATCTGACTTTTTACCGGTATTGAAATTATACCAGTTTACACCTTTGGGCAGTGTAACTTCTAAGTTGTTGCCGGGTTTCGTTATCGGGCAAACCATTATCGAAGGGCCAAACATGTATTGCGTGCTTAATTCATGTACCTCATCCTGCTCGCGGAAATCGTACAACAACGAACGCATAATGGCATGCTTGTTTCTAACGGCAATTGCGGCTGTTGAATAAGTGTATGGTAAAAGCATGTTACGAAGCCTCAAAGCATTTTCAATGGCTGTAAAGTTTTCGCTTCCTGCCTGTATATTATAGCCATTTTGAGTTACCGGTTCAATCTGCATCACTGGTGTAAATGCTGCAAATTGGTACCAGCGGGTTAATAAGTCATTGGCATCATCTTTATTAGCAGGAGCCGTTTCACCCCCGATATTGGTTGACCAATGAAGTTGGCCGCTAAACGACGAAGATATGCCTGCTATCACTTGGCTTTTCAGTGCGTCCCAGCTACCCGGCAGTTCACCGGCTGTGGTTACCGTACTATATTGCTGTATGCCCGGTATGTTGATGTGTGTTATGATGGCCGGTCTCTGGCCGTTTGATTCACTTTTAATTAGCCCGTAATCATTTTTCAATTCAAGGTATGCAGCTATGTTTTTAAAATGTTTGTTGTCGGAGGCAGTTTGATATTTTTCTTTTTCAAGTAAACTATTGTTAAAAACATTGTGATTGAACGTTAGTGAGCAATTTCCAAGCGTTTTTAATGTGGGGTTTTCGCTTTTCAGGGGTAAATTGTAAGCAGTACTAGGCAACAAATTTGAATAGCCACTTATGAATTGTATTTCAGAAAAAAGGGTATTCCAATCTGGCCCATTAATAAAAAAGTAGCTTATTTCTTTTTCATATTCCGAAGATAATGTCAATCCTGAAAGCTCATCGGTGAAATGTGTTTTCGAATAGTTGTCCCAAATAAAAGCATAGCCTTTTTCAGAATAAAAAACAGGCATGGCAACCGATGATTCACTTTGAACAATGTCGAAAGATTGGTTGCGTAAATTATAAAGCCGTTCGTTATGTTTTTGTCCGAGGCCGTAAATGTGTTCATTCCTGTTCATGTAAAATCGCTGGCTAACCTTGTAAAATTCTTCGTTGCCCTCAACAGGTTCAAAGCTGCGGTCTGATTCAACCATCAGTTTACGTCCGTCGCGGCTAAAAAGGCGCACCAGTCCTTTTTCCGAAATGCTGATAAAAACATGCGATGTAGTGATTTCAATATCTGATTGAGCGTAAGCAACCTTGAATTTTACTTCTTCGTTGCTCCGGTTGGCCATTATTCCCGAATACTCCTCAAATTCATCACCCATGGTACTAACAATGCGGACAGCGTGTTCGCTCCATAACTCAACCTTCAGAAGGTTCGATTTAATACCGTAAGCATCGAGGTTTACTATTACATTGTTACCCACAACTTCGTAAGCAGAGCGGCCATAGCCGGTTAAAACAAGGAGCATCAAAACCAAAACTAAAACTATATTTCTCATAACAAGCAACTTGGATGAACAGAATTTGAAATATTTTTTCTCTTTTATGTTTCCTAAATTAATAATAAATTCACCAATAATAAACAATAGAAAGGTAGATTTTAGACATGAGACAATAGGTCTGTTCGTAATGTGTTAATTGTTAGTAGTTTATTTTAATATTGTAATTATTTTTCACTCACCCATACTGATAAATAGATAATGGAACGGATTAACAAAGAACAAAAAAATCAAAAGCCTCGAAGTGCTTACACAATTTTATCCAACAATATAATGTTTAACCTTTTTTTATGGGTGGCGGTATTGTTGATTTTAACAACTATTGTGAGCCTGAACGGCAGCTGGCCTTTTGAATTTCATTTGTTGTACATGATTTCGGCCTTACCGGCGATGCTTGTATTTACTTATAGCATGAATTATTATGCCCGCCGTTTGCTGTTTAAATCAAAAAAACCCGGATGGTACATTTTTCTTTTTGTAGGTTTTAGTGTTATATCGGCCATGCTGGTGCCTTTGTTGCATCACCTTTTGTTTTTCAACTTTTTTTATCCGCGTGTATTTGAGCCCGACCCATGGTTTAACTGGAAATCGGTGCCGCAAAACCTGATACTGATTTGGGTGCCATATTTTATATTGTCAGTACGTACGTTTTTCATGAATTGGTTTAAATCGGAAAAAGAAAAACTGAATATTGAAAACAAGCAATTACTGGCCGAAATTCAGCTCATGAAAATTAAGCTTCACCCCCATTTTTTATTCAACACGCTGAATAACCTGTATGCCATGGCCGCTACGCAGCATGTCGATACGCCCGATTACATTTTGAAATTATCAGAAATTTATCGCATTATGCTATACGAGTGCAATAAAGAATACTATCCATTGCACGAGGAAATTAAGCTCATTAGCAATTATATCGAATTGGAGAAAATACGTTACGACAAGCGTTTGGAGCTAAATGTTGATTTTCCCGACACCATTTCGGAGGAGATTATTGTCCCGCCTCTGTTGTTTTTCACTTTTGTTGAAAATTCATTTAAGCACGGATGTAGAAATAATGTTGACAACCCTTTTATCAATATATCAATAAGAATTGAAAATGAGTGCATTATTTATGAGTCGCAGAACAGCATACCCGATTCTGCCCCTGAAAAAAAGTCGCATGGTGGAATTGGTTTGGACAATACGGGCAAGCGCCTTGAGCTAATATATAAGGACAAATATGAATTTGAATCGGGCATTCAGGATGGACGGTACAAAGCTTATTTGAAGATACCTGTTTTTACATTTAACAACAAAACCCAATATTAAAAAAACCTGAACGATGAATTTAAAGTTGAAACATATTTTTTCAGTGTTACTTGTTTTTTTGCTGGCAAGCAGTTGTAACAATGTAAATCAAAGCGAAAAAATACTAACGCATTTTATTAACCGGCATGTAGAACAAATTAAGCCTATTAATAAAAAACTGAATGAATCGGTTTGGTTAACTTATACAGGTCAGGGCACATTTTCTGAACTTTTAGAGGAGTCGCAAAAATCTGATTCTTTGTTTAAAAATATAGCCAACCCACCTGAATATTATCAAAAGTTGCTTAACAATGTTTACGATAATGCTTCTGATTTTGAAATGCTGAAAAAGCTTCGTGGTTCTGAATTAATTCAAGACCCGTTGTTGAATAAACAACTTGAAATTCTATTTAGGCATTATTTGAATGTGAACAGTGAAAATACAGATGTTGAGCAAAAACAGACTTTATTGCTTGATAAGTTTTATGAATTGAAAAAAAACGAGGGTGCATTAATTGATTCATTGAGGCAAAGCAAAGACAGTGGTGCCAGAAAAAAATGGGTGCAGCATTTTTCGGTTATTGTTGATGATTATAAACGTTTTGTTGTTGCACTAAACAAGTATTCTGAGCAATTTGGGTATGAAAACTACTTTCAAATGGTGCTTGATTTTGGAGGACTAGAAACATCAGCGATAGAACCATTTGTTGCTGAAATAGAACAAAAAACCAGAAGCGATTATGAATCGCTGCTTCATCTTGCCAAAGATGAAATAAGAGCCTTATACAACATCTCGGGTGATGAGATAACGTCCAATTATTATCGCTCGGTGCTGGACCGGATATTTATGCCCGAAAAGTGGGATAAAAAATTTAACAAGGACACACTGCTTAATACACTTGAAAGTTATTTTGCAAAGGGTGGTTTTTCAACCGGGGCACTTAATGAGCACTCCGACATTTGGTATGGAAAAGATAAAATCAACCAGGCTTTCTTCTTTTGTGCCGATGCATCAACAAAAGATTACCGGATATATGCCAATGTAAGTCCCGACACATACGGGTTACATGTATTAATGCACGAGTTGGGGCATTTGGTCCACTTTAAATATGTTTCAGATGAAATTCCATATTTACTCAAAGAGCCTTCGAATATTATCACAGAATCTGTAGCAACATATTTCGACAGTAAAATTTATTATTCACCTGAACTGCGGAATATGGTTGGCATAAACGCCGAACCTTCACTGCCGTATTACGATAATTTTATCAATCCAACGCGCTTGTATCAATTGCGCAAATTGTGCCGAAACCTCATGTTTGAGAAAAGTGTATTTGAAAATCCTGAACAGGATTACACCAATTTGTGGTGGAATTTAACCCAAGAGTATATGTTGTACGATACAAAACCCGAAAATCGCTTGCCTGAATGGGTTACAAACCGTCATATTATTTATGCAAGTATGGTAAATGCAAATTATTTGTACGCCTATGCCATTGCAGCACAACTAGAATATTATTTCCCTGATAACAATATGGAACAGTTGCATGAGTTTATAAAACATGGCAATGCTTTGCCATGGAATGAATTGCTAAAAACAGCCACCGGCGAGGAATTAAACATAAATTATCTGATAACCTCATACAAGAAAGAACCCTTAACACTAAAACAATGACAACACGATGTATGATAGTGGACGATGAGCCATTAGCCCGTGAGGTAATTGCAGGATACATGCGAAAAATTGACAACCTGGAGCTTATTGCTTCGTGCAGTAATGCCATTGATGCACATTCAATGTTAAAAGAAAAACAAATTGATTTGATTTTTCTGGACATCAACATGCCACAAGTTTCCGGTATCGATTTTTTGAAATCGATATCGCGGCCCCCTAAGGTAATTGTTATTTCGGCACATAAAGAATATGCACTTGATGGGTTTGAACTCGATGTTGTTGATTATTTGTTGAAACCGGTTCCATTTCACCGTTTTCTGAAAGCGGTTGACAAATACCACAAGACCAGTCAAATCGAAAAAGCAGACCTGGAGGCAGGAAACGAAAAGAAGTACATATTTTTAAAAGACAGCAAAAAAACATTAAAGGTGTTGGTTGACGATATTGAATACATTGAAGCAATGGCCGAATACTGCCGGGTTTATACCGCATATCGTAAGTTAACCCCCAAAATCCCGTTAAGCAAGCTTGAAGATGAACTGTCTGGTTCGGGCTTCATGCGTATTCATAAATCGTATTTGGTACCATTGAAAAAAATAACAGCCTTTACATCAACTACGGTTGAAATGAATAACCAAAAGGAGTTACCACTTGGGCGTAGCTATAAGGAAGCCGTATTAAAAGAGGTTCAGCAAAGCATTGTTTAAATACAATGTAATTACTAAATTTTATTGACCATTACTTTGTACGTTGGGTCTTCAATTACATTTACATCAATAATATCTTCGGCGTTTTTCAGCAATTTTCGGCAGTCGGGGCTCAGGTGCTTCAGGTGGAGTTTTTTGCCGGCTTTCTGGTAGCGTTCGGTTATTTTATTGAGCGCCTCAATGGCCGACATGTCGGCAACGCGGCTTTCCCTGAAGTCGATAATCACCTCGTCGGGGTCGTTTTGCACATCAAATTTATCGTTGAATGTTGATATCGAGCCAAAAAACAGGGGGCCGTATAATTCATAATGCTTAATGCCTTCGTTGTCAATTCTTTTGCGTGCCCTGATACGCTTGGCGTTATCCCAGGCAAAAACAAGTGCCGAAATAATCACCCCAACGATAACGGCCAGTGCTAAATTATGGAGAAAAACGGTTACAAGGGTTACCATTACCATCACGAAGATATCAGATTTGGGCATTTTGTTGACCGTGCGCAGGCTTGCCCACTCAAAAGTACCAATGGCAACCATAATCATCAGGCCGGTGAGGGCCGCCATGGGCACTTGTTCGATTAAGCCCGAGCCAAACATTACAAAAATCAGCAACATAATAGATGCAACAATTCCAGAGAGCCTTGCGCGGGCACCATTTGAAATGTTAATCAGGCTTTGTCCAATCATGGCACAGCCACCCATCCCTGAGAAGAATCCTGACAGGATATTGGCCGTACCCTGAGCCACGGCTTCTTTATTGCCACTGCCCCGTGTTTCGGTAAGCTCATCAACAATGTTCATTGTTAACAGGCTTTCAATTAAGCCCACACCGGCAACAATAGCTGCATAAGGCAAAATGATTATTAATGTTTCTAATGTATACGGGATTTTGGGGATGTTAAACGGAGGAAAACCACCTTCGATTGAAGCGATGTCCCCAACCGTTTTGGTGTCGACACCTACGATGGCAACCAAGCCGAAAACCACCAGTATTGCCGTTAACGAGGCTGGTATAACTTTGGTTAATTTGGGCATGCCCCAAATGATAAGCATGGTGAGAAGTACCAGTCCCAGCAATATATATAAAGGTGGGCCGCTCAGCCATGAACCATCGGCACCTTTAAATTGCCCAAGTTGCGACATGAAAATGATAACAGCCAGTCCGTTAACAAACCCATAAACAACAGGCTGCGGGACCAGCCTTATCAGCTTTCCAAGGCGAAGTGCCCCGGCAGCAGCCTGAATGATGCCAGCCAAAATCACCGTTGCAAAAATATATTCAACGCCGTGGGTTTTTGCCAGGGCTACAATAATGATGGCAACAGCACCGGTGGCACCCGATATCATGCCCGGCCTTCCACCGAGTACCGAGGTTACAAGCCCCATTACTACAGCAGCGTACAAGCCTGTTAGTGGCGAAAGTCCGGCAATGAGGGCAAACGCAACAGCCTCGGGCACAAGTGCCAGGGCTACGGTTATGCCCGATAATACTTCAGTTTTGTAATTGATTTTGGCGTTAAAATCGAATAGTCTGAGAATCTGCTTCATTTTTTTCTTTTCATACACTTTTAAAGGAACTCACCTCCTATAAAACTGCTGTGCAACATATTTTGAGCGCGCGAAAATAGGATAAATTGATTTATTGCGATGCTTTTTGTTTTGCAGGGGAGGATGATTTAACGTTAGCGTTATTGTAGAAAGCAAAATTTCCCCGGGGTGGGGTATATTTAGAGATAGTATGACGCTGCATTATTTACAAAATTACATACGATTGTCCTGAGTTCTTTGGGTTTCTCAATAACAGGAAATGCCCCGCTGCTTAAAATCCATGTTGCGAAACCGTAAAGCTCGTTGTTTGAGAATTCGAGGCGATATTCACCGTTAATTTTTATCTCTTTCAGAAAACCATACCAATATTTTGAGTCGTCAACATATTTTTTCTTGTCGGCTTTGATAATCAGAGAGATGTTTGGCTCATCGGTAAATGATGCAACAGATTCAAGATATTCATTGACGGAAATATGTTGTTTGGCGTCGAAATATTTTTCAGTAGGTTTCAAACTTTCGATACGGTCAAGCCTAAAATCCCGATAAGCATTCCTCAACCTGCACCATGCAATCAGGTGCCACCTCGAACTATAGTTGCATAAGCCAATGGGTTCAATTTCGCGCGAGAATGGTTTTTCGGCATAACGGGGCTCATAGTTTATCTTCAATACCTGTTTATTGGCCAGTGCCAGCCTGAGTTCTGAAATAAAAAGCTCTTGTTTACAGTCGTTTGTTGAATAATGGTTTAACACTACAATTCTATCGTTCAACTTCTCAATATAATCTTTCTCGCCCTGCCTCAGAATTGCTTTTATTTTATAAAGCGCCGAACAAAAATCATTTCGGGTTTTCCCATCGCTCATTTTTTCAACCAACTTTTCACCAAACAACAAAGCTGAAGCTTCATCGGTGGTAAACATTACCGGGGGCAAATGGTAACTGTCGAGTATAAAATATCCCACACCAGCTTCGGCACCTATTGGTACACCAGCTTCTTCTAGTGCCCTGATATCGCGGTAAACCGTACGGATACTTATACCAAAGCGCTCGGCAATTTCATGTGCTTTAACAATGCGCTTACTTTGAAGTTGAATAAGAATGGCATTAAGTCGTTCGGTACGGTTCATTTTTCAAATAAATAACGGATTAACAAATTTAAAATATCCGTTGCAATAATTCCACAATAGTATTTTTAATTTTAAAATCATTGTTGTCCGGTAAAACCGGAAAATAGTTTATTTTCTATTTTAACTCATTGACAATGAGATTTCATATTTTCATTTTTCAAAAGTAAGCCCCCTGCCAGTCTGGGAATAAAGAATTTTGATATTTCAGTTTATTTTCCTTTAT